>WQYR01000001.1 GCA_009781145.1 Propionibacteriaceae bacterium
CGTTTTTAGCCACTCTACGAACTTGTAGTAATCCGAGGTTGCTGGGACGTCGGAGAAAGTCGGCTTGGCGGGTGGGTTGAATGTTGGCTGGCCTGCCATTTTGTACAAGAAGACGGCGATCTGTTGACGGGTGATCGGATCGCCCGGACCGAAGGTTGTGGCCGACGTGCCCGACGTCACACCGGTGGCCGATAACCAACAGACAAATGGCGCGTAAACGCTGCTTGCCGGGACATCGGTGAAGCGAGAGCATGTCGGAAGTTCGCCATCTGCGTGAGCGTTTTGGAGTCCGAACAGAATCGACCCCAGGACGATGGCGGCGCCCGCCATCAATGCAACATATCTCCTCACAGCGTGTCCTTTCACCCAAATTTTCCCTGCGATGCAACACTGTGTTTCACATAACGCTAGCACTACGGCCCAACCGTCCTCAAGTGCTGTAGCCGGCTATTTCTGTAGGCATCAGGATCTGTGTCGGTGCGACGCCGGAGGTGAGTTTTCGCCCAGGCGCGAAAACGATCCTTCCGCCAACTTGAGCCGGCCTTGCGACGACCGGCTGCTCTGAACTCAGTGGGGTGCTTGGCAGGTTGTCAGCATGCTAACCTAGGTGTCGTGCTTCAAAACGTTGACCCGCACAGCAGGCACTCCGAAACGCCAGCAGACAGTCGAGATGAGGGAAAATGAGCGATGATTGGGCGGAGATTCGACATGTGAACCTGTCGGGCGAAATGTACGCTCGGCTTGTGTTCGGGGAAGATGACGCTGCTGAACAAAACTACCTACAGGTCAAACTGTTCGAGAGTGCTGATCATCCACGGCGACTTTTCTCCGCACCCAGTCTGCTTGATCCACGCTTCAGAGTCTTCGACAGACGACGCTCCTACATTTACATCGTAAGTCTTTGGGGGGACGTGCAGGTTCGCACCAGCGTTCTGAAGGAGCTTTCGACACTCAAACGGAAGCATCCAAATATCAAAATTGTGGGGTACTGGGCCGACCCGGCGTTCGACCTTGGAGTCTATGATGGCTGCGAATTCGATCTTCTCGTGCAATCGGTTGTTGAGCAAGCCGAGGCATGGGAAAAAAAGGGTGTCAGAACCGTTCATGTTCCGGTCGCATCGTTAGGTGCTGAAGCGAGTCACGAAATCACGCATGACGCATTCTCGATCGGGAATGCGACTGACCTCCGACTCGCCAGGGTTCTAAACAGCGAGCGACAATTCCACCTGCACGGTATTGATTGTTTCTGGTGTGTTGCAAGACCGGAAACGTTCGCATCGCAAGCACAGCGAATCACAGAGGTGCAGGCATATCGAGAATTTCCAGATCGCCTTTCCATGCCGCCGGAGGACACAGTTGACATGTGCTGTCACGTCAACGTTCTACTGAATATTTCACGGCTGCCGAATTCCTACCAAACTAATCCATCCTATTACGCGATCATGTTCAACAAAAAGCTCATTATCGACTCGGAGAAGATTCGGGAAAACACCTATTTCGACCCAAGGTACATGAAGATCGTAGACTTCTCCGACCCAGAATGGCTCACAGCGGAACTGGCCGAGTGGATGAAGACAGTCGAGCCAATCGACTACGGATACCGTGGAGAATGGGAACCTCGGGTCTTTTATCGGGCCATTCGAAGCATGCTGAAGGAAACCAAGCAATGAGTATTGAACGTGTACCGCAGGCAACGCCTCTGGAAGGTTTCAGAAGGTATCAAGCCGAATATGAGGACGCTGCGCTGGATGTGCTGCGTGGTGGCCATTACATCCTGGGGCCGCAAGTTGCGGCATTTGAACAGTCATTCGCCCAATACCTGGATCAGGGGGACGCCAACGGTACAGTGGTCGGAGTGGCGAGTGGACTTGATGCCCTTGTCATAGCTCTCCGTGCCCTTGGGATTGGGGCTGGTGACGAGGTAATCGTACCGGCCAACACGTACATCGCCAGCGTTATGGCAATAACCATGAATGGGGCCACCCCCGTTTTTGTTGAGCCCGATAAGTACTTCAACATTGACCCCCGCAAGCTTGAGTCCTGCATCACGGACAAGACGCGAGCAGTTATGGCTGTGCACCTTTTCGGCCAGGCTTGCCAAATGGATAAGATAGCGGGGGTCTGCCAATCCGTAGGCTTGCGCCTCGTCGAAGACTGCGCCCAAAGCCATGGGGCGCGCTTCAATGGTCAGATGACTGGAACCTTCGGTGACGCCGGGTGTTTCAGCTTTTACCCAACCAAGAATCTTGGCGCCTTTGGCGACGGCGGTGCTGTCTGGTGCAGAACACCTGAACTGGCGGCTCAGATTCGGGTCCTCAGGAACTACGGCAGTAGTACGCGGTACCATAACGATGTTGTTGGGTACAACTCGCGGCTGGACGAGCTCCAGTCTGCGTTGCTCCTTGTCAAGCTCCGGCATCTCAACGAGTTGACCGAGGAGCGAAGGACCATCGCTGACCGTTACAACGCGGAGATTGTTAATCCGCTGATTGCCAGACCAGAGTGCGCGGACGGGTGTGAGCATGTGTACCACCAGTACGTGATAAGAGTCGCCAACAAACAGATGCGACAGGAGCTTCAGGATCATTTGGGCTCGCGGGGGATTGACACACTGATTCATTATCCGATCCCGCCACATTTGGCCACGTGTTACAGATCCCTCGGACATAAGAGAGGCGATTTCCCGGTGACAGAGGATATGTCGGACACTATTCTCAGCGTGCCAGTTTTCAACGGAATGTCCAGCAGCCAGATATCCAGAGTGATTGAAGCTATCAACGAGTTCAAATGACGGTCAGACCTGGACCTCAATTTGCGGGTCGATAGTCACTCAACAGAGCAGGCCGGTCGGGTACTGGGTGCATTGGAGTCTTGGATAAGCCATGCGTTGCAGGAAAACGGCCATTTGGTCACGTGTGACGCTTGCTCCGGGGGAGTATGTTGTGGCTGAGGTGCCGGATGTGATGCCGGTTTGGCGTAGCCATTCGATGAAGGGGAAGTAGGGTGAGCTGGCTGGCACATCGGTGAAGGTGGGTTTTTTGGGTGGGGTGAACTGCGGGGAACCGGCTAGCTTGTTCAGGAACACGGCCATCTGTTCACGTGTGACGCTTGCTCCGGGGGAGTATGTTGTGGCTGAGGTGCCGGATGTGATGCCGGTGTGGCTTAGCCATTCAATGAAGGGGAAGTAGGGCGAGCTGGCTGGCACATCGGTGAAGGTCGGCTTTTTGGGTGGGGTGAACTGCGGGGAACCGGCTAGCTTGTACAGGAACACGGCCATCTGCTCACGAGTAACGTCCTTTGATGGGGAGTATGTTGTTGCGGACGTGCCGCTTGTCACACCAGTTGATGCCAGCCAGCAGACGTATGGGGCATAGGGGCTGTCGGTGGGCACATCGGTAAACGGGCAAGACGAGGGGACTTGCATGGGGATGACACTGCCAGCAGCCGACAAGCAGAGGGTGCCGCCTTGGAAGTCCTGGCATGCTCCGTTTCCATAGGCGTCGCCTCTCGGGAAGCCAAGAGTGCCTGTCGCGCCACCATTGGCGGTGTAGGCATCCATGATCACCCCGCACACCCCGTGCGCGCCAGTTGCGGAACTCCAAAATGCTGACCCGTGCTCGAATTGCTGAGTCAATCCGGTGCCGAGTTTCGTCTGCGCCGCTGTTGGGTTGCCCAGGCAAGACTCAGTGGCTCCCATGGCAACGTATGCGGGGTTGATTGGGTTGGCAACTGCGTAGGCCCCCAGGTTGGGACTGTAGTAGATGCCGCCGCTTTCGAATTGTTGTGCAAGCCCGTTGCTGGACGTCGTTACCTGGTTCGCAGCGGGGTAGCCGAGGGGGGACGTGGTTCCGCCCATGGCGGTGTATGCGGTGTTGATTGGGCCAAGGGTTGCGTAGGCTCCAAGATCAGATCGGTAGTAGATGCGACCGTTTTCGAATTGCTGCCATAACCCTTTGGCTGTTGCTCCCTGGTTGGCGGTGGGGTAGCCGAGCGGGGACGTGGTTCCGCCCATGGTTATGTATGCGGTGTTGATTGGGCCAAGGATTGCGAAGCCTCCAAGGTCAGATCGGTAGTAAATACGTCCATTTTGGAATTGCTGCCAGAGCCCAGCGGCGGTCGCCGCTTGGCTCGCAGTCGCAGGACCCAATGGCCCTGTGGGGCCGCCATTTGCTGTATAAACCGTCAGAATTGGTTCGACAACCGCGTATGTCGTCGGTGTCTGGGTGCTGCCGAACCAGTCGGTGAAGAAGCTGTAGAAGTTGGAATTGCCGTAGGCTCCACAGGCAACCACCGAGCCCGGCGGGTTGGCCAGAACTGCGGCATTTGGCTGGTAAGGCGTGTACCTGTACAGCGATGAGGTCGCGCGGTTGGCTATGTACAGGTTCGAGCCGCCGCAGCTTGCTGATGGGTTGTACTGCACATACACCGTCGTGTAGGCCGGGTAGTTCGACCAGCCACCGTCCAGCACCGTCCTGAACAGGTTGGCTGCGTTGCTCAACTGGTTCTTGAAGCCGTAGTACACAGAGTTGCACGCGGCGGTATCGGGGCAACCGTAACCGGTTGCTATCTTGTATTGGTTCGAGTTCGGCGAGGTGTCGGTTATCAGGCTCTGTTCCTTTTGCAGCAGAACAATCAGCACCTGGGGGTTGATCTGGTACTTCTGCGAAACGTCAAAGATGATCTGCGCCGCCGACTGCCCGTCAAACGTGGAGTTCCGCAGGCACAAGAACGTCCCATTCTTCGTCCCCGGCACACCGCCCGTGATCTGGTACGTTACCGAAGAGTTCGTGCTCAAGTACGCCGAAGACGCCGATGTCACCACCACGGGTATGCCACCACTGTTTCCGCTGGAAACCGGCTTGGTGCAGGCGTTCTTGCCGTCCAGGAAAGCCTGGATCTGCGCCACAGACATGCTGTTCGCGGCACCCATCACCGCATCAGACATGATGTTGCCGGCCTGGAAGCCGGCGAACGTCGCATGCGCCTGATTGAGGCCGGTGACGCCGACCACGCCGGTGATGCCCACAGCCAATGCCGTCAGTCCGGCCAGCCACGCGGGGCGGTGGATCCTGCGACGGAGCTTGTGCTGCGCGCAGTCGCAGTGCGCAGGATGACGTGGAAGGGGTTGCACGGCATAACGGGAAAGTGAGTCCTGCGGCGCATGGCGGGAATCGCTTGTCATCACTGAACCTTCCCCGAGATCGTGCCCGTCAGACCCCCGCTTGTTGCTGTGACGGTGAAGCTGTCGCCCATCTTGATCTGACCGAGCGGAATCTGGTTAATCTGACACGACGAGTTCGTGGCGTTGGACACGATCGGCACTGACGTGCTGTAGTTGCCCACCGTGATCTGACACTGCCCGTCATCCGAGACGATGTTGGTGATCGTGGCCACCACACGTACCACCTTGTACGGCGTGTCCATAATCATGCTGGCCGATATCGACAGGTCGCTTGGCGGCGGCAGAGTCACCGTCGAACGGTCGACCGTCTCCTGGCTGTTGGATGTATCTGACGCGGTGATCGGCGGTGGGGGCGGGGTATCACTGCCGTTGTTGTAGCCAGGCTCCATCGGGCTATCGCTCGGGGTTGCCCCGGCAGTCGTTGTGGGCGGCAGATCAAGAGGCGGTGTGGCGCATGCCGTCAAACCTACGGCCAAGGCAGCCAACAGCGCCGCCAAGACGCTGAGTCTGCGTGTGCGCCCGGAAGGGGAAGTTTCGCGATGCACAAAACCAGGATAGTCGAGCAAGCAAACTATATGGTCAACCTAAGGTTGGTGTCGCGGTTGAGGGTTCAGGTTGGCCGCGCGGGCCAGAAGCTCCGCCTGAGTGGGCATGCCGTAGGCGGCGGCTGTCGTGTCATGCAACTGGGTTACGGCGGCACGGACACGGTCGTTGAAAGGGCTGGGCATCTCGCCGGTGTGCGGCCACATCGGTGGGCCGAAAGCCAGATGCACGGGCGGGCGTCCACCCTTCCAGCGCTGGGCACTCGCCGGCCAGGCCGCCCACGTGCCCACCAGGGCAGCCGGCACAATCGGGACGACATGCGAGATCGCCAACGCCGCCGAACCAGGTTGGAAAGCGCTCATGGCGCCCGTCCTTGAACGCGTCCCCTCCGGGAAAATCAGCAACGGCACGCCCTCGGCCAACAACTGCCCCGCCAAACCGCGGCGGTGACGATCAGTCGCCGTCGTCTCCTGACTGGCTCGCTGCACCGGAAAAGCATTGAAAAACAGGGTCGGCGAAAGGGCCGTGTACCAATGCTTGAAGAAGAAATCGGCCGCTGCGCCCGTCGCCAAGCGGCTCGAAAGACGCTGCGGCATGCCGCCGAAAAGAATCGGCGTGTCAAGGTGCGAGCAGTGGTTCGACACCATGATGAAGGCCTGGTCAGTCGGCAGGGTTTCAAAATGCTCAAGGCCGTGAACCTCGACGCGCACCAAACTCCAGATGAACGGCTTCAGAGTCAACACCTGGACGCCCGAGCGGAACCCGCGGTTGATGGCGCTGGTGTAGCGGCTATTCGGTGACACGGTCGCCACCTTTCAAGCGGTTGGGGGAGTGACGCGACGACACCAGCATCTGCGACGCCTTCTCGGCAATCAACGCCGGGCCGTGCTGCGCAACCCAGATGGCGAACCGCCACTTCAAGCTGGGCACGCTCACCGACCGTCCAGCCAGGGCGTCCGCCAACCCCTCAGACGCAACCACGTCGGCGTCAACCCAGATGAACCCGGGAAGCCTGGGACGCCCCACCCCTGCCCGGTCATGGAAAGCCGTTTTCACCCAACCCGGGCACACCGCCGTCGCGGTGACGCCGCTGCCCCGTAGCTCCACAGCCAAGCTTTTCGTGTACGCGACCACCCAGGCTTTGATAGCCGAGTAATTGCCCACATTGATCCAGGCGGACGCGCTGGCCACGTTGATGATGTGGCCGGGCCTGCCGCGACGCACCATCGCCCGAGCCGCGACGTTGGACAGCTTCAGCACCGCCGTCACCATGATTGCCATGGCAGTCTCTTGCAGCGTCAGGTCGTCGTCCAGCAGCGAGGCGTGCAGCGCAATGCCGGCATTGTTGATGACGACATCACAAGGTTTCTCGTCCGTCTCAATGCGGGCCGCAACATGGGCGACAGCGTCAGGATCAGCCAGATCGGCCACAATCGTCTCAACGTCAATGGCGTAACCAGCCCTCAACTGGGCGGCCACCTCGCCAAGCTTTGTCTCGTCCCGGGCCACCAGCACCAGATCGGCGCTGTGCTCAGCCAGGGTGCGCGCAAATGCCAACCCGATACCCGAAGAGCCACCAGTCACCAATGCACGCATAACCACCAATCCTAGTGCATCCCCCTGGGCCGGGGACCCTAGTTTGCCAGCAGAGCCGCTGTCTGATTGGCCATCGACAGTTCCTCGTTCGTCGGCACCACCAGGACGGCAATAGCGCTATCAGGGGACGAGATGATGCGGGCCTCACGGCTTCGCTCGGCGTTTTTGGCCTCGTCGAGCTTGACGCCGAGGCACGCCAGCCGCGCGCAGATCATCGAACGCAAGCCCGCGGCGTTCTCGCCGATGCCGGCTGTGAACGTGATGGCTTGCGCGCCCCCAAGCAGCGCATGATAACCGGCGATGTACATCACCAGGCGGTGGGCGTAGACGTCCAAAGTCAGTTTGGCCTGCTCGTCCCCGGCGTCCGCGGCGTCGGTCACATCCCGCATGTCGGAGTGGCCCGTCATGCCCAACAGCCCGGACTGTTTGGTCAGAAGATTGTCGACTTCGGCGACGGACTGGCCCGTCTGCTGGCAGATGTAGGCAATGACGCTGGGGTCGATGTCGCCCGTCCTTGTGCCCATCACAAGACCCGGCAGGGGAGTGAAACCCATCGAGTTTTCGATGGCCACGCCATCATTGACAGCCGAAACCGACGAGCCGTTACCCAAGTGGCAGACGATCTGACGAAGCCCGGGCGTGCCGAGAACCTCGGCAACCTTGGCGCTGACGTAGCCATGGGACATGCCGTGGAACCCGTACTTGCGGATGCCCAACCGGTGAGCCAGCTCCGTCGGCAGGGCATAAGTGTAGGCCTCGGGGGGGATCGTTGCGAAAAACGCGGTGTCGAAAATGGCCACCTGAGGAACGCTAGGCAACACGGCCTGCGCGGCCTTGATGCCCTGGATAGCAGGCGGGTTGTGCAGTGGCGCCAGTGGTGACACCTCATCAATGGCGGCGATGATGGAGTCGTCAATCAAGGTCGGGGCGCGGAACCTCTCACCCCCGTGGACGACGCGGTGCGCCACGGCAACTGCCGCGTCGATGTCGGGGCCGTGCTTGTGGAACAGGTCGACGACGACGCCGAGGGTCGCGGAGTGATCGGGCAGCGCCGTCGTCACGGTGAAATCCTGCTCATCGATAGTGTGTGTGACAACGCCTTCAGCCTGCCCGATGCGTTCGGCCAGACCTTTGGCCAACACATCGCCGGTTTCGACGTTGATCATCTGGTATTTGACGGAGCTTGAACCGCAGTTCAGCACGAGAATAGGGCGAGAGTCTGACATGTGGACCTTCTTGGTCGAACGTGAACGGGACAACGTCAAGATTACAGCCTTGTACCTGGGCGAACCCCGTCAGGCCATCATTTTGCTGCTTGCCATGCCGCCGAAGGGTTCTCGGCGGCATGGCAAGATGTTGTTCAGCAGCCGACGCCCTTGGGGTATGCGGTGCAGTACAGGCGAAGATTCGACAACTGGTACATGAACACCGCCATCTGTGCGCGTGTCACACTATCGGTTGGGCTGTAGGTGGCGCCGCCTGCCGTGCCGCTGGTGATACCCTTCGCCTTCATCCACTCGATGAACTTGTAATACTGGCTGGTGGGCGGTACATCGGAAAACGACTGTTTCGTTGGGGGCGTATATGAAGGTGATCCCGACAACTGGTACATGAACACCGCCATCTGCTCGCGAGTCACAGGTTGCGTCGGGTTAAAGACAGTCGCACTAGCGCTGGTAATACCCTTCGCCCTCATCCACTCGATGAACTTGTAATACTGGCTACTGGCCGGTACATCGGTGAACGATGGTTTCGTTGGGGGCGTAAAGGCCGGCGCTCCGGCCAGTTGGTACATGAACACCGCCATCTGCTCGCGCTCCACGGGTTGCGCCGGCAAGTACCTGCCATCGGGGGTGCCGCTTGTCACCTTCTTGGCCGACATCCAGCAAATATACGGTGCGTAGACGTCGGGGCGCGGCACATCCGAAAAAGTGGTACAGGTCGACAGGACTTTGATGGTCGCCGTCGCCGATCGACCAGAGCCGTCCTTTGCCGTCGCCGTGATTGTGACTGTGCCAGCGTACTTGCCTGTCACCAGACCTGTGGAATCAACCACCGCAAGCGATGTGTCGGATGACGTCCAAGTCAGTGACTTGTTCGTCGCATATGTTGGGGCTATGGTCGCGGTCAACTGCAACTTGCCGGTGGCCCCAACGTTCGCCGCTGTCGGCGACATGGTGATGCCTGTCACCAACTGCGTCGCCGTCACTGCGGTCGATGTCTTCACCACGCTTGGGTAGCCAGATTTCGAACCAGTCACCCGAACCGTGATCTTATGGCCGGCATCATCCGGTGTCAGCTTGTATGTTGTGGCGGTTGCGCCAGAAATCGCTACGCCATCGCGAAGCCACTGGTACGCCAACGTGACCGGCGACGGCGTCCATGTGCCCGCGCTTGCCGTTAGCGTGGTCCCCACAGCCGCAGTGGCGGCGCTAGGTGAAACCGTGACCGACCCACTTATCTGATCCCAATGGGCGTACAGCGTCTGGTTTGCCGTGATCTTCACGGCTGTGGCCGCAGTAACTGCCGAGCCACCGCTCGCTGCGGTGAACCAGCCGAGGAAATGGTAGGGGGCAGGCCGTGACACCGTCGCGAGCGTCCCATACGTCGAGTCATAGGTGACGGACTTCGTGGTTGGGCTTGCGGTGCCTCCACCGTTCACATTGAACGTCACCGTGTACTTGTTCGCCGTCCACTGCGCGTAGAGCGTTGTGTTCGCCAGCAATGACACCACGCTTGCGCTCGTATACTTCGTGCCACCCGTTGTTGCCGTGAACCAACCGTTGAAGGTGTAGCCAGTTCGGGTCGGCGTTGGCAAGGTCCCGAAGGTGCTGCCATACGTTACCTTCAGGCTGGTCGGCGAAACCGACCCGCCATTCGGGTTAAGCGTAACTGTTGGTGTGGGCACTGGTGATGCCTCGGCAATGAGGTTCAGATTGCCGACGGTGCCAGCCGAGTAACTGCTGGCCACCGACACCATGTCAGTCCACGTGGAACCAGTTAGCAGGAAGCTTTGACCGGAATAAACGGTGGCGGCAGAAGACTGGTTAGCAGAATTGGTGAACCTCGTTTCGACTGGAGCGTAAGCCGTGCCCGACGCGATCTTCTCAGTCACAACGACTGAGAACTTCTCGCCCGCCGCCAACACGACTGGGGTATCGAACGTCACGGTCTGGTAGCCGGCATAGGTCGCTGACCCAGTTTTTGACAGTGCGCCAGACGCACCCACCGCAGCCATGGTTCCACCAGTCACTGGACCACTGGTTGGCTTTTTGTAGACGGACACCGAGTATGACGTATTGGGATCCATCGTCACAAACTGGACTGCTCGCAGGGCCTGGGCGGTCGATGTTGCGGTGAACACATTGGCGAACGAAACAGATGGAAGGTTTGTTGTGCCAAATCCGCCGCCGAACCACCCCAAGTCATCATATTCATACTGTATTGTCCAGTCAGTCGCCTTCAGGTTTGCCGTTGTCGACGGGGCACTCGATATCATGTTGAAAATGGCAAGGTCACTGACGCTCTTGTCGTAATACGAAAGATAGAAATACTGGGCGGTACTTCCCCATTGGTTTTTCACGAGAAATGCACCGGGTCCAGCAGGGGTGAGGTAGAAATTGCTGGCGGCATAATTGTCATCCCAACCGATCAAGGCAACCTCGTGGTTAGACTTCGATGACGGCGAGCTATATGAGTTGGTCGAACCGATAGTCCTGTAGTATGGCGACTTGCCCAGTTGCGATGCGTCAAAGGCGATCGTCGCGGTGCCGTAAGTGTACACAGCATTCTTGATCGCGGTCACATTGGCGGCCGAATGCGACCCTGAAGGGTTAGGGTCGGGCAGGAGCCACGCGTTGATCAGATGGTAAGCACTAGACGTGCCCTGCGCGACATTGCATGCGGGATTCGGTACTGATGACTGGGCAGCCAAGCTTGGGTACGGGCAAACTGATTCTTTTTGTGCCCCCCGCCAATGTGACCAGGCGGCGGCCGACAAAAGGGCATTGCCGCCCAGCTGGTACGGACTCTGAGACGACGATATGGGGTTAGCACCGGGTGTTGATGGGAAAGTGCCTGACGCGAACACCGCCTGCGTCAACTGAAGTGGTGACACCTGGTTGGCTGCGGTGTTTGGGTTGGGCGATATGACACCGTTGCGTACCAGACCAGCTTCGGCAGATGCCGACGCCGCGAAAGCCCAGCAGACGCCCCAGTACCCTTGGTCCCGCACCGAAGTGTTCACCCACGTCGGATGAGCGCTTCGCAGGTCATACGCGGCGGGAAGAGTAGCCGCGTTGTATTGGCCCGGCGCACCGCTGGTGTAATCGCCGTTGTTGATGGGGTCCATGTTGATCATTGGCGAAACGAACCCTAGGCCGTGGGTTTCAGACGAATCGGGCACCTCCGGTGTTGGAGACTCGGTCGGCGATGCAGACGGCGCGGGGGTGGGCTCGGACGACTCGCCTGAGGGGGATGTCGGCGTATCTGAGGGGGATGTCGGCGTGTCTGATGGTTCAGGATCGACCGACGGCGATGGGTCGTCCGACGGCGTGGTCGTCGGATCCGTCGGCGTCGGGTCATCTGACGGTGCCGCGGTCGGATCTGGAGTCGGCGTTTGATCCTGCGGCATCGTGGCCGTTGGGCCCGATGTGGGCGGATCAGTCGGATCGGCCTGGGCAGTTGGCGACATTGTCATCGTCAACGCAAAAACAGCCGCTAGGGCAACCAGTGCCTGAGGGATTCTAATCGGGTGTTTCACGGCAATCTCCGTTCTTTTGAGAATCGACATGTCTTCGTCGGCAATCGGGTTATCGGCCAAATGCGGCGTCCAGGGTTCGAAACTCTAACTGGCGTCCCCTGCCTGCCAATGTAGGAGTATCTTATGCCTAGCTTGCTCACAGCAGCCTGTAACTTGGGTACCGTACCCCAATCCTAGACCCATCAGACCACTGGATGACCATGCCGCTCGCTATGTGGACTCACTATGCTTGACTTCATGGATAGCCCGATTGACCCCACCCTTACCCCTGCTTGGGCGACGCTGCGCCGCCAGGCCGACGGATTCAGCCCTGACATGCGACGCTGGTTCGCTGACGACTCCGGGCGGGCCGCCCGTTTCACTTACCCGGCGGGTGACCTACTGGTTGATTTGTCCAAGAGTTTCATAACTGACGACATCAAATCGTCCCTTTTGGAACTGGCCAAGTCGGTAAACCTGGAGGCTCGTCGCGAGGCCATGTTTACCGGCCAACACATTAACGTCACCGAGGATCGCGCCGTTCTTCACACTGCTCTGCGCGCGCCAAAGACGGAATCGCTGGTCGTCGACGGGGTGGACGTCGTCACTCAGGTGCATGAGGTGCTCGACAAGATGTGCGCCTTCGCCAGCCGCGTCCGTGGCGGCGACTGGAAAGGTGTTGACGGACGCCCGATCAAGACGGTGGTGAACATCGGCATCGGCGGGTCGGACCTTGGGCCAGTCATGGTGTACGAGGCCCTCAAGCCCTATGTCACTGGACCAGAATGTCGGTTCGTGTCGAACATCGACCCCAACGACGCCTGGCAAAAAACCGACGGCCTCGACCCCGCCACCACGATGTTCATCGTCTCGTCCAAGACCTTCACAACAATCGAGACGATGACTAACGCGCGTCTCTGCCGGGCCTGGCTGATCGACGCGCTGGCGGCCAAGGGGTTGGTGGACGCTTCCGATGAGGCGCAGGTCAACGCGGCCATCGCCAAGCACTTCGTCGCCGTGTCGACGAACCTGAAAGGCGTGGCGGAATTCGGCATCGACCCCAACAACGCCTTCGGCTTCTGGGATTGGGTGGGTGGACGTTACTCGGTGCCGTCCGCCATCGGGCTGAGCGGGCTGCTGGCCGTCGGCGAGGACAACTGGCGGGCGTTCCTGGGTGGCATGCGCACCATGGACGAGCACTTCCGCAGCACACCCTTGGAGACCAACGTCCCCGCACTGATGGGCCTGCTGAACGTTTGGTACACGGACTTTCTGGGTGCCCAAAGCCATGCCGTCTTGCCATATCAGCAGAACCTTCACCGGTTTGCGGCCTACCTGCAACAGTTGACGATGGAATCCAACGGCAAGCGCGTCCGCTGGGACGGCAGCGATGTCACCTGCGGCACCGGCGAGGTGTTTTGGGGCGAGCCCGGCACTAACGGTCAGCACGCCTTCTACCAGTTGATCCACCAGGGCACACGCCTGATCCCGGCCGATTTCATCGCCGTCGCCAACCCGGCGCACCCGCTGGCGGACGGGACGACGGACGTCCATGCCCTGTACATGTCGAACTTTTTCGCCCAGACGGCCGCACTAGCCTTCGGCAAGACCGCCGACGAGGTGCGGGCCGAAGGTACACCCGAGGCCATCGTCCCGGCGCGGGTGTTCCCTGGCAACAAACCGACGGCGTCGATTTTGGCGCCCGAGTTGTCGCCAGCCGTCCTTGGGCAACTGATCGCCCTGTATGAGCACATCGTCTTCACGGAAGGCGTTGTCTGGGGCATCGACAGTTTTGACCAGTGGGGCGTCGAACTGGGCAAGAAACTGGCCTTGGAGATCGCCCCCGCCGTGACGGGCGACGAGACCGCGCTGGCTGCCCAAGACGCTTCCACGCAGTCGCTGATCAAGGCATACCGCGCGATGCGTCACTAAGCTTGAGGCTACAGGAGGCACAGTGAGCTACTTCACACACCCGCAGGGTATCTGCGAGAGCACCACAGTTGGGGACGGTACGCGCATCTGGGCGTTCGCCCACGTGCTGCCTGGTGCCCAGATTGGTCAAGACTGTAACATTTGCGATCACGTTTTCGTCGAGAATGATGTCGTCATCGGCAATCGCGTAACAGTTAAATGTGGCGTGCAGCTTTGGGATGGGCTTCGGGTCGGAGATGACGTGTTCATCGGGCCCAACGCGACCTTTGCCAATGACAAGTTCCCGCGGTCAAAGCAATATCCGGAGCATTTCGCCACGACCTCGATCGCTGACGGTGCGTCAATAGGGGCCGGGGCGGTGATCCTTCCAGGGGTTCGCATCGGCCGAAATGCCATGGTTGGTGCGGGCGCGGTGGTTACCAAAGACGTGCCGGCCAACGCCATCGTCATCGGCAATCCGGCAATGATCACGGGCTATGCAAACGCGCAGGCTCACCCAGGAATGATCAGCGCAATGCCGATCGACTCACAAGACCTGACATTGCCTGGGGGTGCCGAACTCGTGCCCATCCACAAGGCCGATGACTTGCGTGGGTCTCTGGCGGCGGTCGAGCTGGCAAAGGATCTACCATTCACCCCTGCGAGGTTCTTTGTCGTCTACAACGTGCCAAATGCTCGAGTCAGAGGTGAACATGCCCACCGAACCTGCCAACAAGTGCTGATTTGCCTTCACGGATCAGTCACCTGCCTCATAGACGATGGCCAACAACGGGCCTCTGTCGTATTGAATAGCCCGGGCAAAGGACTCTTCATGCCGGCCATGCTTTGGGGGGCGCAGTACCAATACACGACGGATGCGGTCCTAGGTGTGTTCGCGTCCGCACCGTACGACCACGCTGACTACATTCGCGACTACGAGGACTTCCTCGCCGCCATTGCGAGCTAGCTACGCACAACATGGATGCTCATCTGAACAGGACCAAGGGGCCCCGCGTTGCCTCCGACTCGGCCGCCGGGAGTCCGACGCAAGGTAGCGTCTACTTCCAGAACCTCGATGGGCTGCGTTTCATTGCCTTTTTGCTTGTGTTCATCCACCACATGCCCATCAAGTGGAACCCGGTGCTCGCCGTTGTGCATAACGACGGTTATGTGGGTGTTGAGCTCTTCTTCGTGATCAGTTCGTTTTTGTTGACGCACCTGCTGGTGATGGAGACCCGCAAGTCGCCCACCGGGACCATCTCTGTCAAGAACTTCTTCCTGCGGCGCGTGTTGCGGATCTGGCCGCTGTATTTCGGCTTCGTCCTTGCCATGGTTGTCAGAGGCGCAGTGCATGGCGGCGGCGTCGATTGGGCCCACGTGATCAGTCTTTCAACTTTCACGGAGAACTTGTGGACCGCACTCAAGGGGTATACCACATCGATTCCAGACGTGGCCCATCTGTGGACGATATCGCTCGAGGAACAGTACTATTTGATACTCCCGTTCGTGGTTCCAGTGTTGCTGAGGTTTAGCAAGCGAGTTCTTGCTGTGGGCGGCGCAGTTGTGATTGGCGTTTTCATGCTGAACCGGCTGATCGCGGTGATATTCTCGATGCCACATCCGTTCATATGGGTGCTCCCGATCCAAGGTGACGCATTTGTGCTGGGGACAATGCTTGGCTTGGGTGTTTTCGACAGCTTTTTGCAACGCGTGCCCACTTGGGCGAAGTTCGCAGCAGCAATTGCCTGCCTCGGGTACACCGTCTACCTGCCTTACATCGGCACTGGGGGATACCCGGACGTGATCAGGTATACCTTCTTGGCCGTCGGATTTCTCGCGTTGATGGTAGCGGTTCTGAACAGTCGCAACAAGGTAATCGACGCGGTATTCGGCAATCGCGCCGTAAGGTACTTGGGCAAGATATCGTATGGCCTGTATGTCTTTCATGAGTTGGCGATTTCAGTGGCAGTAGGCCACATCGAGCCAGCCCTGACCCGAGCGATGGGAAGTGATGGCTGGCTTTTTGGCAGTGTGTTTTTCCTCATTGTTTTTGCACTCACTCTGGCCGTTTCCGCATTGTCATACGAGGTCTATGAGAAGCGTTTCCTCAAACTCAAGCAGAGGTTCACAGCCATCACCTCCCGCCCGATCTAGGGGTCAGTTAGTCGGTCGAAGCGGCGGGAGCCGGACGAAAGTTGAGTCAATCGTCTAGGCTTTAGGCATGAGCAAACACCCGGCGCGACGCGTTGTGGTGTCTTTTTTGGTCGTGCTCGCCCTGCTGCTCTGCCTGGCGGTGGGCATACCGTCCTTTGTCGTGTGGCTGGAGTCCCACTCGCGCATGCACAGCATTGACGATGTGTCGGCCCGCGACGTCACCCTGGTGATGGGCGCCGCGATGGAGAGTGACAGGCCGTCCGCCTACCTGCAGAAGCGGCTCGACGTGGCGGCCGCGCTGTACGCGGCGGGCAAGACGAAAGTCATCATTGTCTCGGGCACCCGCGATGGCGGTTACTCCGAGCCCGACGGCATGAAGACGGCGCTAGTGGCGGCCGGCGTGCCGGCCAGCCAGATCGTGCCCGATTACCTCGGCAACGACACCTTCAGCTCCTGCGCACGGGCGCGCGACGTCTTCGGGGTGACGAGTTTGATCGTCGTTTCGCAGACCTATCATCTGCCGCGGGCCATAGCCAGTTGCCAGATGCAGGGCGTCGACGCGGTGGGCGTGGGGGACGACACCATAAACCATGACCTGCTGTATTGGGGTTACCGGGTGCGCGAACTGGCCGGCGAAATGAAACTGACCTATGACGTCGTGACTCACCGGAGTGTGCCCTACGAGGCGCCGAGCGATGCTGTGCAACAGGCGCTGGCAGGGTCATAGACGGCATAGATCCTGCGATTCCGCTTCGCTCCACGCAGGATGACGGGGAGGGAATTGCGCAGGATGACGCAAGGAGGAGCCTGCTTCAGGCAGGATGACGCAAAGAGGATCGCGCCTTGCCCCGTCGTTCTTCGGTTGACCACACCACGTCATCCTGCGCGAAGTCGCAGGATCCGCTCAGGCCAACGATCCCATCGGATCCCAAAGGGGCAAGACGATCGGGGCCTGGTCTAGGGCGGCCAGCAGATCGGCCGGCAGGTCGGATTTGCGGACGGCCAACTCGAAGACGTGCTCCGCGAACCAGGACTCGTTCATGGTGTCGAAGCCCTTGTCGGAGCGGTCGTCACCCCAGGAGTTCTCAACCCGGAACCGGCGCGGTTGGTCGTCCACAATATCCACACCGGTGAACAGCATGGCGTGCGTCATGGCCGACTCGCCAAGCGTCATGCGCTCGGCCTTGGTCATCGTCAAGTCGACGCCATAGACGGACTCGTAATCGAACAGGTTGGCGTCCCAAAACCCCGTGGTGCGGTCGAACTGTTTGACGACGTCGCAACCGAACCAGCACGCCCGTCCATCCTGTAACGAGGTGGCGACTAGGTGTTTCAGCACATCGGCTGGTGCATTCAGATAGGCGACGGGGCGTCCGCCAACGACATTGCCCAGATGATCCACCGTCAGCATCGCACCATACGGTGACGTCGGACGCGGATCATTGACGACGCAGACATAATCGTCCAGATCTGTGTCGATGACATGCTTGGCGAACTCCAGCGGGGTCATCTGGCCGCCGCGGTGGAAGTGCTTCTGCTTGTCGCGCCACTGCCACAAGAAGCTGGTCGGCGGCGTGCCCAGGTGAATGCAAAGCACTCGGTAAATGTCGGCCATAATGGCGGCGCGCAGCGGCTCTGGGTCTTGGCCATCGGCGATGGCCGCACGCAGGTCGCGGGTGCCGCGGCGCAGCAGCGTGTCGAGCATGCCCGTCATTAGCTTGGTGTTGGACGACGACTCGGTCTCCGGCATCGCGTATTGCGGCACGATGCCGTACTTGTCGACCAGGGATACGAACATGTCCCACTGGCCGCCGTCGGCCATGGTGTCGGTCAACAGGCAAGAGACGAGACGGTCATCAAGGGGACGGTCAGCCAGCTCGATCATCGAAGTCAACAGCCAGTTGGCCTTCTCAAGCTTGTCAAAGAAGTGCATGTAGGCCTGCGAGAATTCGAATGCCTCAAGGTCAAGCTCTTTGATGACGTGTGACCTGAGGAAGTTGAGCCCCGCGAACAACCAGCAGCGTCCCGACTTCTTCTGGTTGGCAACCTTCCAGGTGTCCAGTTGGATACTCATGGACGTGTCGATGGACGTTACGACCTCCCGGTCGAGCGCAATGTCGTCGATGCTGGTCTTGGTGACAGCATTCTGGGCGATACGGGCAGCCTTATCGCCAGAAAAGGCCGCACGCCAGGAGTCGATGGTGGAAATTTGCAGAGCAGTTGGTGCCGGCATGGTGGTGTTCCTCCTAATGGGTCCTTCCAGTCTATCCGGGAGCGCCGGCAAGTGCCGAAGAAGATGCTGGGAAGATATCTGGGAAAAGATTCGGTTGGGGTGTTATGAAACGCCATTCTCCACCGTCTTATGATCGGGAGACATTCGAAGTGTCTGTGCAAGGGCACCAAAGGGAGAGGGGGCCCTTGCACAGACCTTCACTGGTATTACGGCAAGATTCGCCCGTCGGTGGAAACTTCCGGGGGATTGATGGCACCTGCCAAAGGTTGGTGTGCTGTGACAGAAAGGGCAAGTCATTTCTGTCACAGCACACTAGTGCACTGTTTCAGAAATGGGTTGCTGTTAGGATCCCGCCGGCACGCCCGAACGTGAAGCCATTTAGTCACAACACACTAGGCTGGTTACATGGCAACAGACTCAGCGGACAGTGCAAGCAAAGGCTCATCCATCGGCAATTTCCTCAAAGCGATCCTGCTAGTGGCCTTGGCCATAGTGCTGCTTCGGCTACTCGGCGGCGTCATCTCATGGCTGTTCGGCGTTATCATCACCGCCGTCGTGATCGTCGTCCTAGGGGTGTTCATTTTCGGCGTCATCAACGCCTTCAAAAAGCGCTAACGCACTTGGAAGAACGCGGAATATGCGGCATCCATACTGGGTTGAGTGAGGTAGACTCAACTTCGATATTAGGAGAATGCGCATGAACATCGACCAATTGACGGCCCTCGGCCGTGACGCCGTCAGCGCGGCGGTGCGCTTGGCGCTGACGGCCGGTAACCCCGAGGCGCAACCCTCGCACCTGCTGCATGCCCTGTTGACACACCCCGACAACACCGTTGGCGCGCTGCTGCAAGCCGTCGGCGCTGACCCCAAGCAGATCGACGAGGCGGCTCAGCAGGCAATCAACAAGCTGCCGCGCTCGTCCGGGTCGTCCGTCGCCCAACCGCAACTGTCGGGCGCCTTCGCCCGGGTGCTGGCCGACGCCGAGACGCGGGCCGGGCAACTGGGCGACAAGTACGTTGCCACCG
Organism: Propionibacteriaceae bacterium; assembly: GCA_009781145.1. Lineage (GTDB taxonomy): Bacteria > Actinomycetota > Actinomycetes > Propionibacteriales > Propionibacteriaceae > WRGV01. The sequence continues at coordinate 19,386 of WQYR01000001.1, forward strand.
AGCACCTGCTGATCGCCCTGGCCGCCATCGATTCCGACGTTAGCAAGGCTCTGACAAGCGCCGGCGCGACGCCCGACGAGCTGTCCAAGGCGTTCAACGATGCTCGCGGCGACAAGCGAGTCACCACCCCGGAGGCCGAGGGCGGTGAGTCCGCGCTCGACAAATATTCCGTCGATCTGACAGCCAGCGCCCGTGACGGCAAGCTCGACCCCGTCATCGGACGGGACGCCGAAATTCGCCGCGTCGTCCAGGTGCTGAGCCGTCGCACCAAGAACAACCCGGTGCTGATCGGCGAACCCGGTGTCGGCAAGACGGCCGTCGTCGAAGGCTTGGCCCAACGTGTCGTCGCAGGCGACGTGCCCGACTCGCTGAAGGGCCGCCGCGTCGTCTCGCTGGACCTGGCGTCCATGGTGGCCGGCGCCAAATACCGCGGCGAATTCGAAGAGCGGCTGAAGGCCGTCTTGAACGAGATCAAAGCCGCCGAGGGCCAGGTCATCACGTTTATCGACGAGTTGCATACCGTCGTCGGTGCCGGGGCAAGCGAGGGCGCCATGGACGCGTCCAACATGCTCAAGCCCATGCTGGCCAGGGGTGAACTGCGCATGATCGGTGCCACCACCTTGGACGAGTACCGCGAGCGCATCGAAAAAGACCCGGCGTTGGAGCGTCGCTTCCAACAGGTGTTCGTCGGCGAACCGTCCGTCGAGGACACCGTCGCGATCCTGCGCGGGTTGCGCGAGCGCTACGAGGCTCACCACAAGGTTCGCATCACCGACGGCGCGCTGGTGGCCGCCGCCAACCTTTCAAACCGCTACATCACCAACCGGCAACTGCCCGACAAGGCGATCGACTTGATTGACGAGGCGGCCAGCCGTCTTCGCATGGAGATCGACTCGTCCCCAGAAGAGATCGACGTGCTGCGCCGCCAAGTCGACCGGCTGACGATGGAACAGTTCGCCATCTCGAAAGAGGAAGACGTGGCGGCGAAAGGCCGCCTGGGCGTGATCGACGCCGAACTGGCCGACGCGCAGGAAAAGCTGCGTGCCCTGGAGGCTCGATGGACATCCGAAAAAGCAGCCCTCAACGCCGTCGGCGCATTGAAGGAACAGATCGATGCCATGCGTACCCAGGCCGACCGGGCCCAGCGCGAGGGTGACTTCGCCCGGGCCTCGGAAATCCTGTACGGCGAGATCCCAAGCCTGGAGAAGCAGATGAACGAGGCCGCCGAAACCAAGCCGCCAGCCGACTCGATGGTCTCAGAGGAAGTCACCGCCACCGACATCGCTGAGGTCGTCAGCGCCTGGACGGGCATACCTGTCGGCAAAATGTTGGAGGGTGAAACCGAGAAGCTGCTTTCGATGGAGAGTCGCATCGGCCAGCGCCTGATCGGCCAGACCAAAGCCGTGCAGGCTGTCGCAGACGCGGTGCGGCGCAGCCGGGCCGGTATCTCCGACCCAAACCGGCCCACCGGGTCGTTCCTGTTCCTTGGGCCAACCGGCGTCGGCAAAACGGAGTTGGCCAAGGCACTGGCCGGGTTCCTGTTCGACGACGACACAGCCATGGTGCGCATCGACATGAGCGAGTACATGGAAAAGCACGCCGTGTCGCGCCTGGTCGGCGCACCCCCCGGCTACATCGGCTACGAAGAGGGCGGCCAGCTAACCGAGGCCGTCCGTCGGCGCCCCTACTGTGTGGTTTTGTTGGATGAGGTGGAAAAGGCCCACCCCGACGTGTTCAACATCCTGCTTCAGGTGCTGGACGACGGACGCCTGACCGACGGTCAGGGACGCACGGTCGATTTCCGAAACGTCATCTTGATCATGACGTCGAACCTGGGCTCCCAGTTCCTGGCAGACCAGAGCCTAAGCGCAGACGGCAAACGCGACGCCGTCATGGAGGTCGTGCGCACAGCCTTCCGTCCCGAGTTCCTGAATCGGCTGGACGAGATCGTCCTGTTCGACGCGTTGACCCCGGATGACCTAGCCCATATCGTCGGCATCTCGTTGGCCCGCCTGAACGCCCGGCTGGCTGATCGGCGCATCACCGTAGACGTCACCGACGCCGGCAAAGCGTGGTTGGCGGAAGCCGGCTACGACCCGGTATATGGTGCCCGCCCCCTGCGCCGTCTACTGCAAACCACCATTGAGGACCGCCTGGCCAAGGCGATACTCGCTGGCGAAGTCACGGACGGCGACAGCGTGAAGTTCGACATGAGCAACGGCGCGTTGACCATCGTGTGATTTTGGGCGGCTCGAAGTTGCAACAGGTCCTCCCGCCAAACCTCGTCTATTTGACCTCTCCAAGGAGGTTCGGTAGGGAAGACCACCCAGAAATGGCAAAGAAACAGGAGGTCTGACCTACCAGACTTCGAAATGGTCACGAGACAAGGGACATCTGGCGGGAAGACCTCCGCTCAGTCGCATATCGGCGCTCCTTCGCTGCGCTTGGACCGCTTATTAGCCGGCGGAATTCAACCTAGGGCGTGGGGTGGGGTTTTGCGTTGGCGCACATCGCACAAAGTGGACGGCTGCGGTCCGAGCGAAGCGATGGAGCGCCCGTATACGACTGCGAAGAACGCCGGAAGGCGCGAGAATGAGCGAAGCTCATGCGCCGACCAGAGTGGTGCGACAACACAAGAACCCCAGCCCACGACCGTGCATTGATGATCGGTCAGTGCGACAATTGACGCGTGACCGCCTCCGATTACCTTGTGCCAGACCCCTACAACGCAGGGGCTTGGCTGGTCACCAAGGACGGGGCCGATCAGTCTTGGCTTGATCCCGCGCACCCGACGCGGCTGGAGTTCGACTACATGCAGCGCATCGCCTGGCTGATCGACGCTTGGTCTCGCCAGTCGGGGCTTCCGGACGACGCGCGGCTGCGGGTCGTCCATGTTGGCGGTGCCGGCATGAGCTTGGCACGGTGGGTGGCAGCCACCCGGCCGCACAGCGCCCAGATCGTCTTGGAACCCGACACGGCCATCACCGCTGCCGTCCGCGAGTTTGCCCCACTGGGCATGCACAGCGGCATCAAGGTGCGCCCGTTGGACGGACGCACAGGTGTGTCCGCCATGCCTGACCGGTACGCCGATGTCGTCATTTTGGACGCCTTCGATCACCGCCAGGTGCCGGCGTCCCTTGTCAGCAAAGAGTTCATGGAAGACGCCCGGCGTGTGCTGGCGTCTGGGGGGCTGTTGGCCGTCAACCTGATCGACGCCCACCCCCACGATTGGTCGAAGCGGGTTGTTGCCACAATCAGCGCGGTCTTTGCCGCCACGGGTCTGCTGGCCGAACCGAGCGCGTTGAAAGCCCATCGCGTCACCAACCTGGTGATAGGCGCCAGCCAGTCGCCCCTGCCAGTTGAAGCCCTGACGCGCCGCGCGGCAGGGGCGTCCTTCCCGTGCACTTTCATGCATGACGACACCCTCAGCCGATGGACGGGCGGCGCCAAGCCCTTCACGGACGCCGACGCCACACCGTCCCCGCCGCGCGCAGTCAGCGAACTCAGCTGGTATGGATAACTGGCACGGGCAACTCGCGGGCGGTCCGGAATCGGAGAGTTGCCTCGCAGCACCGTTCGCTGTCGGCGCATGGGCTTCGCCCATTGTCGCGCCTCGGCTCTCTTATCTCAGTCGCATATCGGCGCTCCTGGCGGACCGCCGCGATCAGCTTTGTGAGAAATGCCGCGACGCAACTCTCCGATCCCGGACCTAAGTTGGCCGGTCTCGGCCGTAATATGGTCCATGTGACTGATCCGACCCCCAAGCGCTGGACCTTCCGTCTCGCCGTCGCCTTGGTGGCGGCCGTGTTGGCGGTCGCGGCGGCGCTCGGCTGGTGGTGGCTATGGGGGGCTGGTCTTCACACGGCCAGTCAGGCCGCCAACGAAAGCAACACCTACCTGAGCAGTTGCGAGTTGGACCCGGGCTTCAACGTGGGCGACCTCCACTCCGTCGACCCGGACGTCACAATCGGTGTGCTCACCATGCCGGGCTCGTCGACAACCTGGCCGATCAGGGTCGGCGTCTCCGACGCTGCGTTTGACGGCGGCGTCGGCTGGTACCAGGACACCGCCGCACCCGGCGAGGTCGGCAACATGGCTGTGGTGGGGCAACGGAAGGCCTCCGGAGGGGCCTTCGACAGCATCCTCAAGCTCAATACCGGTGACACCATCACCCTGCAAACCTGCGCCGCCACCTACACCTACACGCTGATGACATCACCGCGGGACCTGACCGTCCAAAGCGACGACGATTGGGTGCTTGGCGCGGTGCCCGGCGCGCCGAATCTCATGCCGACGGACGCCTGGTTGACGTTGATCGCCAACCAAGATGTACTGCCCTCACCCGACCGGGCCGTCGGGTTCGCCAAATTGACGGCCACGAGCCCGCGCTGATGGTATCGTGACGAGCGTGTCTGATTCAGATCTACCGTCAGAAGAAGCACCAACCTGGTGGCCTGACCCCATTGGCCCGGCCCGCGTGATCGTGCCGATCGTCGCCGCCAGCGCCAGGGATGCCCAAGACCAAGCCAGAACCATCGCCGACACCGATGCCGACATGGTCGAATGGCGGGCCGACTGCCTGGCAGAGCAGCCGAAGGTCGCGCGCGGGATGATGATGACGCGCCTACCCGAGACAGAACGCATAGTTGCCTTGGCGTCCATCCTGCGTGTTCTGGTGGCGCCCAAGCCGCTGATTTTCACCTGGCGCACCATCGCCGAAGGTGGGCACGGCTCGCCGATGGGCGACAGGAACTACGAGGCCGTCACCCAGGCCGTCATCAGGGCGCACGCCGCGCCGCTGGTCGACATCGAGGTCCGTCACCCGGCGTCCCTGCGACTCATCGCCGCCGCGCACGACTACAAGGTGCCGGTGATCGGCTCGTGGCACGACATCAACGGGACGCCGCCAGAGAGCGCCATAATCAGGACGCTCACCCTCATTGAAGAAGCCGGTGCAGACATCGTCAAACTAGCCGTGACAGCGCGTCGCGATAATGACGTGACGGTTCTGATGGATGCCACGGCAGAACGGGCTGACTACGCGATGGTTCCCCTGATAACCATGGCGATGGGCGAGAGAGGTCTTGTCAGCCGCGTGTTGGGGCACATTTTCGGGTCGGAGGCAACGTTCGCGACGGTGACCGGTTCGTCGGCGCCGGGGCAGCCGGAGCTGTCCGAGTTGCGACGCATGTGGGAGATGTCCGAGTAGCGGTCAAGATTGCGTGTTGACGCCATCAGCCCACCCGAGCCAGTGACGCTCGACGGCTGCCACGCTTTCATACAGGACGACACCAAGGACGGCCAGCGCGATGATGCCGGCAAACATGGCGGCGTAATCGAGGCGTCCCCACATCTGAACTATGAAATAGCCCAACCCGGACGATCCGGCGATCGACTCGGCCAGGAACAAGATCGCGATGGCAGTGGCAATGTTGATGCGCACGGCCGTGCACACCGCCGGCAAGCTGACCGGAAACACCAGAAACCAGGCCACCTGCCAAGGCGTCATGCCGAGCGCCAGCATGGCGTCGACAAAGTCCTTCCTGACGGCGCGGGCGGCGTCGCGGGTTGACACAATCGTCTGGAAGAAGATGACGATGGCGATCAGCACGATTTTCGGCGCGTTGCCCAGCCCCAGCAACACCAACAGCACCGGGACGAAGACGACCTTGGGTATGGGATACAGCAGAAAAACCACTGGTGCGGCGATGCGATCCAGTTTTGGAATTCGCCCCAAAGCCAGGCCGATCGGCAGGCCGAGCACCATGCCGATCGCGATGGACGCAATGATGACGGCCAAGGAGGCCAGCAGATGCGGGGCTATCGCGACGCGCCATGCCCACAAAGCTTGGACGGCGGCAGTGGCAGTCGGCAGGGCGGGGTTGTGAATCGCCAACGCGACGCCCTGCCAGACCACCAGAACGAAGACTGTGGCCAGCGTGTAGCTTAGGCCACGGTTCATGCCTGCCAGATCAAGTCCGTCGCCGTCAGCGGGGTCTTCAGGTAGCCTTTATCGGTCATCCAGGTCAACACATCGGTGACTTGCTGAGCCGGGGGAGCGCCAGCCGCCGGGTACTGGCGCACCTGATAGGTGGTGTCCAGCGGTGAGGGCAAGTTGGCATTGGCTGCCAGCAGGGCGCGCTGGGCGCTGGGGTCGGCGTTGATCACGTCAACGGCCTTGTCCCACTGTGCCAGCAGAGTTGTGATGGCGTCCGCGGCGCCGGGCTGGTCCAGCCACTTCTGGCTGACAGTGAACACCGTCGAGGTGTAACCACCCACCTGGTCGATTCCGAGCACCGGCACGGCGCCCTGGGCGACGGCCAACTGGAACAGCGTCCACGGCAGCGCCGCAGCCTTGATCTGGCCGGACGTCAACATCTGCAGGCGCACCGGCAGCGACTTGATCTCGGTGATCTTGATCTGGTCGGCTGGCACACCGGCGTCAGCCAGTGCCTTGTCGTAGATGAACTCCAGAATGGTCGGCGATGCGCAGCCCGTCTCGACCCCTGCCAGGTCGGCGGCCGTCGTGATGCCAGTGTTGGCACCCGCAACGACTCCAGCCGGAGCACCCTGCATGAGGGTGACGTAGCGCATTGGGGTGCCGCCGGCACTCAGCTGGGCGCCAACAACCATGTCCGTCATTATGGCGTCGATCTGGCCGGCTGTGACGGCGGCAATCTGGTCTTGGGCCGACTGGAACGTCGTGATCGTCACGTCAAGGCCGGCGGACTGCAGCATCCCTTGGTCCTGGGCTACCCACAACGGCAACAGATCGTCCGTCTGCAAGGTACCCACCCGCAGCGTCGGAGCGGCTGCCTCAGACGCGGTGGTAGGTGGGGGCGTCGATGACGAGCACCCCGTCAAGGTCAAAGCTCCCAGGGTGGCCAGGGCAAAAAGTGACAGCGCGGCGCGCTTCATGGGTTTCCTCTCGTCGGCAACAGACAATGACACAAGCTTAGGCGATCCATTCAAGCCAGTCACAGCTGGCCTTCATGGACCGCTCAGCTTTCGGGCGCAGGCTGATCGTCGGCGGTGGGGGTGACGGCACCAGCAATAATGTCCTCCAATGGCGCGACATCAGGCGTCTCGCCTTTCGGAATGCCCTTAAAGATAAAGGCTTCCCCCTCAGTTGCCGTCTCGCCCTCAGCGGGCACGTCAACCACCACAATTGAGCCGGGGACAAGTTCGCCATAAAGTATGCGTTCCGCCAGCGGGTCCTCGATATCGCGCTGAATGGCGCGACGAAGGGGCCGGGCACCCAGCACCGGGTCATAACCGCGCTTGGCGATCAGGGCCTTGGCGGCCGGGGTCAACTCAATACCCATGTCTTTGTCCGCCAGGCGCTGCTCCAACTGGCCGATCATGAGGTCGACGATGTTTTCGATATCGTCGGTGGTGAGCTGGTGGAAAACAATCACTTCGTCGACGCGGTTCAAGAACTCGGGGCGGAAGTGCTGCTTCAGTTCGTCAGTCACCTTGGCTTTCATGGTCTCATAGGTGGACGTCTCGTCGCCCGCCCGTGTGAACCCCAAATTGACCGACTTGGAGATGTCGCGGGTGCCGAGGTTGGTGGTCATCACGATAACGGTGTTCTTGAAATCGACGACACGGCCCTGCGCGTCCGTCAGGCGACCCTCATCGAGAATCTGCAAAAGCGAATTGAAGATGTCGGGGTGAGCCTTTTCAATCTCGTCGAAAAGCACAACAGAGAATGGCTTGCGGCGCACCTTTTCCGTCAACTGGCCACCCTCTTCATAGCCGACATAACCAGGCGGTGAACCGAACATTCTCGACGCCGTATGCTTTTCGGAATACTCGCTCATGTCCAAGGTGATGAGTGCGTCCTCGTCGCCGAACAAGAATTCGGTTAGAGCCTTCGTCAACTCCGTCTTGCCGACACCCGATGGGCCGGCGAAAATGAACGAGCCGCTGGGGCGCTTGGGGTCTTTGAGGCCAGCGCGCGTGCGGCGAATAGAGCGCGCCAGAGCTTTTACGGCATCCGTTTGGCCGATATAGCGTTTGCCGATTTCGGCCTCCATTTGAAGCAGACGGGCCGATTCCTCCTCGGTCAAGCGCGAAACCGGCACACCTGTGCTGGACGAAAGCACCTGGGCGATTTCTTCTTCCGTGATCACGGCCGGTGTGGTGTCTTCACCGTCATGCCAGGCCTTCTCCTGCTCGACCCGCTTTTCGCCGAGAATTCGTTCCTCATCGCGGAACTTGGCGGCAACCTCGAAATCCTGGGCGTCGATGGCGGCCTCTTTCTGGGCACGCACCGCGGCGATTTTCTCGTCGATTTCACGCAGGTCAGGTGGCGCCGTCATCTTGGAAATACGCATCCGGGCACCGGCCTCGTCGATCAGATCGATAGCCTTGTCCGGCAGGAAGCGATCCTGCACATAACGGTCGGCCAGGTTGGCGGCCGCCACCAGGGCCTCGTCAGTGATGGTGACGCGGTGGTGCGCCTCGTAACGGTCGCGCAGACCCTTGAGAATGTCGACAGTCAAAGCGATTGACGGCTGTTCAACCTGAATGGGCTGGAAACGACGCTCCAGGGCAGCGTCTTTCTCAATATGCTTGCGGTATTCATCAAGCGTTGTGGCGCCAATGGTTTGAAGCTCGCCGCGGGCCAGCATCGGTTTAAGAATGGACGACGCGTCGACAGCGCCTTCAGCGGCGCCGGCCCCGACAAGGGTGTGAATCTCGTCGATGAATAGCATGACGTCACCGCGGGTCTTGATTTCTTTAAGTACCTTCTTCAGGCGCTCCTCAAAATCGCCGCGATAACGCGAACCAGCAATCAAGGCGCCCAAATCGAGGGTGTAGATCTGCTTATCTCGCAGTGTCTCAGGTACATCGCCGCGGACGATGGCTTGCGCCAGACCCTCGACGACGGCGGTCTTGCCCACACCGGGCTGACCGATCAACACGGGATTGTTCTTGGTGCGACGGCTCAGCACCGTCATAACCCGTTCGATTTCTTTCTCGCGACCGATGACCGGATCAAGTTTGTTTTCGCGGGCAGCCTGCGTCAGGTTGCGCCCGAATTGGTCAAGCACAGAATTACCGGACGGGTTGGCACCCACCCGGCCACCAACACCGGCGCCGACCTCGACGGGTTCGGGGCCGCGAGCCTCGCCTTCCTGACCAGTGCCCTGCATCAACTGCATGACGGTGCTGCGCACCCGCCCCAAGTCGATACCAAGCTTGATCAGCACCTGGGCTGCCACGCCCTCACCTTCACGGCAAATTCCTAGCAAAACATGCTCGGTACCGATGTAGGAATGGTTCATTTGAAGAGCTTCGCGCAACGACAGCTCCAAAACCTTCTTCGCCCGCGGCGTGAAAGGGATGTGACCGGTTGGCGGGTTCTGGCCATGGCCGATGATCTCTTCGAGCTGCGTTCGCACCTTTTCCAGAGTGACACCCAACTGCTCCAGCGCCTGAGCCGCGACCCCTTCGCCCTCGTGAATCAGCCCAAGCAGAATGTGCTCGGTGCCGATGTAGTTGTGGTTCAGCAGTTTGGCTTCATCTTGGGCCAGCACGATGACCCGGCGGGCCCGGTCCGTAAATCGTTCAAACATGTCTCTTTTTTCTCCTCAGCGGCGACCAACCACCCATTCTACCCTGGGATGGCTCATCGCCACCCTGGGATGGCTTGTCGCCACCCTCGAACAACGCACAGCGAGCCGGGGATGTTCCCCGGCTCGCTGTAAGAGGTGTTTTCAGATGGCGGCTTTGATGGCAGCCTTGGCTGCCAAGAATTGCTCGACGAGTGCCGGTGCAATGCGCCCGCGATCGGCGACCTTGATGCCCTGCTCGGTGGCCCAGGCGCGGACCTCGGACGGGCTCGGGCCATTCTTCTTGGTCACGCGGCGATGCGGCTTGGCAGCGGCCTTGGTCTTGGCGGCAGCCTTGGCAGCTGGCTTTGCAGCAGCCTTCGGTGCGGCCTTGGCGGCGGGTGCAGCAGCGGCAGCAGGCACAGCCTTTTGACGACCACCATAGCGCTCGCGCCTGGCAAGCTTGGCCCAACGGTCAAAATCGGCCTTCATGCTGGCGGCATGGGCATCGTTCAGGTCAATGTGGTACTTGTACCCTGCCCAAGAAAAGGTGAACGTCTTGGTGGCGGGGGAGCCGTCGATATCGTCAACTTTGTGGACGACTGTCTTAATGGCCATGTATGAGACTCCTTAACTGGATATGTTGACGTTCGAATATCGTCGCAAACCAGTATATGATAATCGGCTTGCCACTACACCCGTTTATTTGTGTATTTGGTTTGTTTTTCCCGCAATTTGGCCAGAATGCGCCTCCATCACCAGATTGGTGACAATTTGGAGACCGGTTTTGTATCCGACGACGCCACCAAATCGGCGATCAGACCTTGCGGCAACCTTGCGCTTGGGGCGATCTCGGCCCAGGGTATCAAGACAAATGCCCTTTGCCAGGCCCGGGGGTGGGGTAGTGCCAACTCGTCGTCAGTGACCGTGACCTCGCCGAATGCGATGATATCGACATCGATGATGCGTGGTGCGTGCGGATAGGGGCGGGTGCGTCCCAGTGTGTGTTCAATGGACGCCGTTTGACGCAACAACTCGTGAGGCGTCAGTGTCGTCAACCCAATTACCACCAAGTTGTGATAATCGGGTTGGTGTTCGTCACCGACCTCGACTGGGGCCGTGCGGTAGATGCTGGAAAAGGCCATCAAATCGATGCCGGGTGTTTCCGCCAAGGCCTTCAATCCTTGACGCAGATTGTTGTCAAGATCACCCAAATTGGTGCCGAGACTCAGCACGAATTCGGTGGCCGGGCAGCTATCACGCCGCCTTTTTACCCGGCAGATCACGTCGTCGAAAGGCACTTTGAGCGGCGCATTTGGTTTGTGCACCGTGATGCACACGGACCGCAACGATGGGTGGTCCCGCAGAAGCTGGCCAGCGATGGTACCGGCCAGTGTCTCGATCAAATCGACAGGGTGGCCTTGAATGGCATCGGTGACAATGTTGGCAATTCGCGAATAATCGACGGTGGCTGGCAGTGCGTCGACAGACGGTTCCGGACGATTCAATGTGACATCAACGACGAATTCCTGGCCGTCCCGACGTTCATAATCCCTGACGCCATGAAAGCCGACGGCGCGTAGCCCATTAATGTCAATTCGCATTTTCACCTCTTTATTCGGCTCATCACGGCAATGGCCTGCTTATGGTCGGCGACCGTGTGCGTGCGAACCGCCCAAACGCCCTGGCTTGCACACCAGGTGGTAATAGCTATGTTCGACGTTTCAACAGCCCAGTCGGCATTGCTGCCGGCCTGTTGCACAAACCGTTTGTTGGACGCGCCGACAAGTACCCGGTGGGGAAGTGCGGTGAAGGCGTCAATATGGGTCAAGATATTCCAGTCATCTTGCAGGTCGCCGCCAAAACCCAGACCGGGATCCAAAATGATGTGTGCTGTTTCAATACCGGCGTCGATGCAGGCGTCGCGGCGCCAGAGCAAATCGTCCAGTGTGGCTCGCCAATCAGTGGCGGCCAGGCCGCGTCGCCAACTTTGGCAAACGTAATCGACGCCGGCCTGGGCGACAACATCAAGCATCGCGGCGTCACCGTCACCGCCGCTGACGTCATTGATGATTGTTGCCCCGGCCGATATCGCGGCATGGGCGACCGTGGCGTCACGGGTGTCTACAGATATCGGCACGCCGGCCGATTCCAGCCCGTGCAAGACGGGCAATAGTCGGCGTAATTGCTCATCGGTGGGCACCGGCTCGAAACCCGGTCTGGTTGATTCGGCACCGATATCCAGAATGTCGGCTCCGGCCGCCACAAGATCCAAACCATGATCGATGGCGGCAACTTGGTTGCTCCATTGGCCGCCGTCAAAGAACGAGTCAGGCGTCACGTTGATAATGCCCATCACCTTGGTGGGGTGCTCGGCCGCGTCAGGGGCATATGTCATCGCTGGCTGCCCATGATCAGGCTCATGGCCTCGGCGCGCGTCGCCGGGCTGCGCAACAGGCCGCGCACAGCGGAGGTGACGGTGTGAGACCCGGGCTTTTTGACCCCACGCATCGTCATGCAGAGGTGCTCGCAATCGACGACGACCAGCACGCCGCGGGCGCCCAGTTGTGTGGTCAAAGCGTCGGCTATCTGTGTTGTCAGACGTTCTTGCACCTGGGGACGTCGGGCATAGACGTCAACCAGACGCGCCAACTTGGACAAGCCGGTGATACGGCCGTTGGCGGGCGGAATGTAGGCCACATGAGCCACGCCCTCGAAAGGCAGAAGGTGATGCTCGCAAATCGAGTGGACGTCGATGTCGCGCACCAGCACCATCTCGTCATGGCTGGCATCAAAGGTGGTGGCGAGCACCTGTGTGGCGTCCTCGCGCAACCCCGCAAAAATCTCTTCGCAAGCCCGGGCGACGCGCGCCGGCGTGTCCGCCAGGCCATCGCGGTCGGGGTCCTCGCCGATGCCGATCAGGAACTCCCGCACGGCCGCCTGCACCCGCTGATGGTCGATTTGGCCGGCCTGGTTGGTATTGCTCATCTCGTCCTCGCTTAGCTGCATTCCAGTCAAGCCTACCGGTGTCTCCCGCTGAAGTGGGTTTGACCGGTATTGTTGGGTGATAATCGCAACAACTGGAGGTGGCTGTGGCCAGGATTCTGCTGGTGAGCCCGGCAAATCAGCGTGCCGGTGTGCCGCTGCCTGCCCTGGACATGCTGCCGCACGAGGTGGTTCCGGTTCGCGGCGCCGATGCTGCGCTCAGTCACCCGGGTGTGGCCGATCTTGTCGTGGTGGACGGCCGCGCCGACCTGGTGCAGGCCCGCACCACCTGTCAGCTTTTGGTGACGGCCAGCCAAAACAGGGTCCTGCTGATCGTCCCGGTGGCGTCGCTGCCGGTGCTGACAAGTGGCTGGGGCATTGACGATTTCGTCGTCGACACCGTCACAGCCGCCGAGATGGACGCCCGCGTGCGCCTGCTGATCGAGTCGACCCCCGAATCGTCGGCCCTCGTGGCTGGCCCGCTGACAATCGACGACGCCAGCTACACGGCCACCGCCTACGGAAACTCGATCGACCTGACATACACCGAGTTCGAACTGCTGAAGTACATGGTGAGCCACGAGGGAAGGGTGTTGACCCGCGAGCAGTTGTTGTCGGACGTGTGGGGCTACGACTATTTTGGCGGTACGCGCACCGTCGATGTACATATCAGGCGACTGCGGGCCAAGCTGGGCCCCCGCTTGGAACACTGTATCCAGACTGTGCGTAACGTGGGATACCGCTTTAGCCCCGTCCGAACACCTGACGGCACGAAAGAGAACGAGTAGCCTTGTTTGGGGAGGTGAATGACCACTGTCCCCGATTGACAATCGTCCCCATGATGAAGGAGATCATGCACATGGATGCAGTGCCCGATGAGGTGACACCGGCGGTGCCGGTGCGTACGACGCCTGATCTGCCGGCAAGGCCACCACAGCCGGTGGCGGTGCCGCAGGACGACGACGCACCCCTGCCGGTTGACCGCTACGGCGACCGCGAACTCGGTTGGCTGGCGTTCAACAACCGTGTGCTCGACCTGGCCAAAGACCAGGCGCGCGTGCCTTTGTTGGAACGAGCCCGCTTCATGGCTATCTTCAGTTCGAATCTGGACGAGTTCTTCATGGTGCGGGTGGCTGGCCTCAAGCGTCGCATCGACGCCGGGGTGGCTGTGCCGTCGACCAATGGCATGGGGCCGCGCGAACTGCACGCCGCCATCCTGACCCGTACCCACGAGTTGGTCGACGATCTGCAGGACGTGTACTTCAACCAGGTGGCGCCCGAGTTGGCTGCCAACGGCATTCAGGTGGTGGATTGCGCTGACCTTGACGGGGACGAGCGCGAGCGCATGAATCTGCTGTTCGCCGACCGGATTTTCCCCGTCCTGACGCCGCTGACGGTCGACCCGTCCCACCCGTTCCCCTACATTTCGGGGCTCAGCCTGAACATCGCGGTGCTGCTGCGCAACCCGTCCACCGGGGCCCGGCAGTTCGCGCGAATCAAAGTGCCCACGATCCTGGATCGTTTCATACCGATCGGCGGCGGACGTTTCGTGCCGCTGGAATCGGTGATGATTCATCACCTCGACAAGGTGTTCACCGGAATGCAGATTCTGCAGCACACCACATTCCGGGTGACACGCAACGAGGACATCGAGGTCGAGGAAGACGACGCCGAGAACCTGCTGTATGCCTTGGAGACGGAACTGCTGCGCCGCCGAACGGGACGTCCCCCGGTGCGCCTGGAGGTCGAGAAAGACATCGACGACGAGATGCTCGAAATGCTGGTGCGCCAGCTAAACGTCACCGAGCGCGAGGTTTTCCGGCTGCCTGCCCCGCTCGATTTGACGGCCCTGTTCTCGATCGCCGACATCGACCGTGAAGACCTCAAATACCCCAACTTCTTGCCCAAGACACACCCGCACCTGGCCGAGGTGGAAACCGCCCGGTCGGCCGACGTTTTTGCGGCCATGCGCAAGAGGGACGTCCTGCTGCACCACCCTTACGATTCTTTCGCCACCAGCGTCCAGAGGCTTGTCGAGCAGGCCGCTGCAGACCCGAAGGTGCTGGCCATCAAGTTGACGCTGTACCGCACCAGCGGCGATTCGCCGATCGTCGACGCTTTGATCGAGGCTGCCAAGGCCGGCAAGCAGGTGCTGGCCGTGGTCGAAATCAAGGCCCGGTTCGACGAGGAGGCCAACATTGCGTGGGCCCGCAAGCTGGAAAAGTACGGCGTTCACGTGGTCTACGGCATGGTGGGTTTGAAGACGCACTGCAAGCTCATCCTGATTGTGCGCGACGAGGCAGAGGGCCTGCGCCGCTACGCCCACGTCGGCACCGGAAACTACAACCCAAAGACGGCCCGCCTGTACGAGGATATGGGCCTGCTGACGGCCAACCCGATAATTACCGACGATGTGTCGCGGCTGTTCAACCATCTTTCGGGCATGAGCCACGAGTCGAATTACCGCCGCCTGATGGTTGCCCCGGCCGGGGTGCGTGTCGGTCTGTTGGAGAGCATCGAGCGGGAGATCGAAAACCACCGCGCCGGGCTGCCTGCCCGTGTTCGCATGAAGGTCAACTCGATTGTTGACGAGGCCATCATCGACGCGCTTTACCGAGCAAGCCAGGCGGGTGTCCAGGTGCAGTTGTGGGTGCGTGGAACCTGCACGATCAGGCCAGGCGTGCCGGGCTTGAGCGACAACATTGAGATCATTTCGATCCTCGGGCGTTTCCTGGAACACTCGCGCCTGTATTGGTTTGAGAATGCCGGAAAGCCGGCGGTCGGCATCGGGTCGGCCGACATGATGCACCGGAATCTTGACCGCCGCGTCGAGGTGATTGTTGGCATCACGCACGCCGCGCACATCGCCGAGATCGGTGACCTGTTCGATATCGCGTTCGACCCGGGAACCGTCACCTGGCGGCTGCACGACCTTGAATGGTCGCCGCGCACACTCGATCAGGACGGTAGGCCGCTGCGTGACATGCAGGAGTATTTGATCAACGCCATGGCCGGACGTCGCCGCTGATGGCCGCCGTAGTGGGGCGTCCAGTCGTCAGGGCAGCAGGGTTGGTGGTGTGGCGCCAAGGCGCCAGCGGTACCGAGGTGTTGACGGTGCATCGTCCCGCCTGGCAGGACTGGGTGCTGCCTAAAGGTCACATCGACGAGGGTGAGCTGCCACCCGTGACGGCCTGCCGCGAGTTCACTGAGGAAAGCGGGTATCGAGGCGTGGCGGCCCGCCCGGTGGCCGTCATGGATTACCCGGTGAAGAACACCACCAAGCGGGTGCATTGGTGGGTCGGGCGCTTGATCGGTTCGTCTAGTCGGCCGCCGGCCGATCCGCGCGAAATCGATGCCGTGGTGTGGCGTCCGGTGGCTGACGCGTTGGCGGTGCTGACCTACGCGGACGAGCGCCAAGTGTTGACGAAAGCCCTCGCCCTGGGCTCCAGCCGCACATTGGTGATCGTTCGTCATGCCAAGGCGGCGCCGCGGGAAACCTGGACGAAGGCCGACTCACTGCGCCCACTCAGCGAGCGGGGTCAGCGCCAGGCCAAGAAGCTGCGCGAACTGCTGGCCGCTTACGGCGTCGGCGCCTTGATGGCATCCCCAGCGGCACGCTGCAAGCAGACGCTGCGGCCATATTCGCAAAGCCGTCACGTCAAAATTGAACTTAGGCCCGAGCTTTCCGACGAGGCTGTCCGTCCGTCCGACCTCGCCCGGCTGATGCGCGAGCTGCGCGCCGACTTGCTGGCCGACAGTGTGCCCCGTGCCATCTGCGGTCATCTGCCGAGCCTGCCCGCGATGGCCGCGTCCTTGGGTTGGGGAGAAGACATTGAGACGGTGCCGATGAAGACGGCTGAGGCGTTGGTGCTACATCTTGACGCCAGGACGGGCTCGGTGCAGGCCAGCGAGCGCTATCGCTGCTTACTTTGAACCTGGGCATCCAGGGCCGCGCGGCTGACCCAGGCCGTCAGTGCCACACCCGCAATGGCTGCCAACGCCAGGGCGATCAAGCCGAACGAGGGCCCGGGGGTCAGCAGGCGTCCCTCGCCCAGCACCACGATGCCGAACGTCACCGAAATCACAGGCGCCGTGACGGTGGTACAGGCCACCACCACATGCGCCGCACCGGTGGCATAGCCCTGCTGGATCATCAGGCCGGCCACCCCGCTGCCAGCCAGAAGGACGGCGATGATGCCCCAGATGATCGGTTGTTGCCACCACCGGTGGTCGGCGGCGTATTCCAAAATGACCTTCACCACGGCGGCTTCCAGCCCGTAGAGCATGGCGCCGCCGGAACCCCAGAACAAGGGCCGCCACCCGTGCGGGCCGTGCGAACCAAGCAGCGCCATAAGGCCGACCAGCGCATAGACGACCCCGGCCGCCACGATGATGCGGGTGGGGCGCAGATCAATCGTGGTTGTGGAATGGGCCGACACCAGCAGGACGAAGGCCGCGATCGCCGCAACAGTGCCAATTGTGGGCGCGATCACCCGCTTGGGGTTTGGTCCCAGGGCCTTGGCAGTCAGCACAATCGACCAGGGAAACGCCATCAGGCCCACCGGTTGCACGACGGACACAGGTGCCATGTAAAGGCCGAGAACCTGGCACACCAGCGATACCGTCATCAAACCGACACCCAGCCACCACTTCGGGTCGAGCAGCAGATAGATAATCTGGCGCACGTTCATTCGCTTGTTGGCGGTGTTCTCGCGAACCTGAACGCGCACCGCCGAGCGTTGCACCTTGGCGGCCAGGGCATAACAGAACGACCCGAACATAACCAGTCCGACGGCGAAGGGGATGTTCTGATGCACTTAGGTCCCTAGTTGAAGTGGAAAAGCCGTTGGGCAGCACGATAGCACGCCACTGTGATGTGTCGTCCTACCCGCCCGGGCAGGTTCGAACCCCAGACCAGGGTTTGACGCATCAGGCGCGTCGCCAGTTGAGGGTTGACGCTGCGGATGTGGTTCCACATGTGCTCACGCCTGGCCAGGGCCTCACGGGTGTTCGCCAGCGAGGCGAACACCGACGATATCGTCACTGTGATGCCCAGGAAGTGCTCCAAGTAGGAAGCCAGTTTGGGGTCCGGGGCGTCGTCGGGCAGGTTCACGGAGGACGCCATGATCTCGGTGACAAGGAAATGCTCATCGAGCCGCCCCAGCAGTGAGCTTTCGGTCACCGACTGGTCGTCCCGTCCAATGAAATACCGGTACAGGTCGACCGGCAGATAGAACAGCGTCTTGGTGTGCGGCAGCGGCACATAGACGAAAATGTTGTCAACGTAGAAGGTGTTCTCTGGCAGCACCAAGCCGATGTCCTTTAGCAACTGTGTGCGATAGATCGCCGAGTGCATCGTTATGTAGTGTCCGACCGCGAACATTCCGGTCTGGCCCCAGGTGAACACGCGGTTGTGGGGCAGCGCGCCACGGTAGCCGATCACCTTGCGTTCGCCGCTGGCCACATGCTCGTAGACATAGTTGACGATCAGCAGGTCGACCACTTGGCCGTGCTTGATGAACCCACGCAACCGGGCCAGTGTGACGCTGAAGGCGTCGTCGTCCAGCCAGTCGTCCGAATCGACCACATAGACGTATTCCCCACGCGCGGCTGCCAGGCCGGTCATGACGGCCCCGCCGTGCCCCTTGTTCGGCTGGTGGATGGCTTTGACGATGTCAGGATGCTCGGCCTGCCACCTGTCTGCTTTGGATGCGGTCTCATCGGTCGAACCGTCATCGACGACCAACACTTCGACGTCGTCCCACTGCCCAACAAGCGAACCGATGCAGTGGTCCATGTAGGCGGCCGAGTTGAAACATGGCACGATCACACTGATGGTTTTGCCGCCGGGTGGGCTGGTGTCGGGTGGTGCCTTCAATTCAGTTCTCCGTCAGCTCAATACCTGTGGCCTATGCCTTGACGTCGGTGCTCGCGACACGCGCCCAAGCCAACGACCCGAACACGGCAACCCAGGCCAGTTGGACCACCAGTCCCTGCCTGATCAGTGCGACGTCCGGCTGGGCAAACAGGAATGTTGTGAGGTCCAGCCAGTGATAGGTTAACAGGCCTGGCTGGATGGCCTGCAACTGGGGCACCGCCAGCAAAACGGTGCACACCGCCGGGACGATGGCCGTGCCAGCCATCGCCACGATCGGCACATCAGTCAGGGACGAGATGAACAAACCCACGGCGACAAGCCCGAGCTCCGACGCGACCACGTACACCGACATCAGGGCTATGCGCCCAACACCGGCCCACGGGCTGATGGTGTCACCTGACAGCAGCGTCATTCCGTTGATGCCGAACAGAGCGAACCCGGCCACCAGCGACACGACCAACACCGTCGCCACCCCGACGATGACGAAAGCCAGCAACCCGACGGCCTTCATCGCCAGCCATTTTGTGCGTGACACCGGCAGGATCATGGCATAGCGGGTGGTGCCCAGTTGTGTCTCGGAGGCCAGTGCGTCACCGGCCACCACCGAAATCACCAGCGGCAGAAACAGTGGCATCGACACGACGAAAACAACGGCCGCCAGGAAAAGCCCCGAGTTGGTGATTCGCGTGATCAGGCCGGCGCCGCCGCCCACCTGCGAACTGACCAGCTTCACCGCCAGCCCGATGACAATCGGCAACGCCGCCAGCCCGGCCAGCAGCACCTGGTTGCGGCGGCGCCGCAACACCAACCCGATCTCGCTGCCTAGGCAGCGCCACACAGCTCCGGATACCGCCTCAAACCTGTTCTCAACCTGCGACATCGAACCCCACCCCCGTCAGTTCGACGAAAATGTCCTCCAGGCCAGGTTGTTCGACGCTCAGGCCAAGGATGTCGGCGCCCGCGTCAACCAGCGCCTTGGCGATCTTGGGGACGGGCACATCACCGATGGTGACGAGCATGTGTGCCGGGTCGGTGCCTTCTGGCTTCAACTTGAGTTTGGTCAAGGCTTTTCGGGCTGCGGTGGCCGTCGAACTGGTCACCTGCACGCTCAAACGTGGCACCCGGGCTGTGCGCAGATCGTCCATCGATTTCTGGGCGATCAGCCTTCCGCGCGACATGATGCCGACGTGGGTGCACACCTGCTCGACCTCCGACAGAAGGTGTGACGAGACGATGACGGTGGCGCCGTCGGCGTGTAGGCCGCGGATTAGGTTGCGGATCTCGCGGGTGCCCTGAGGGTCAAGCCCGTTGGTTGGTTCGTCGAGAATCAGCAGGTCGCGCGGCCGCATCAGGGCCCCGGCGATGCCTAGCCGTTGCTTCATGCCCAGCGAATAGTGGTGGTAGGGCTTGCGGGCCGCCGCCGTCAAGCCAACGCGTTCCAGGGCCTCAGCCCGGCGCACGCGGGCGGTGCGAGGGTCGTCCGTCTTGTCGATGGCCTGCAGGCGCGCCAGGTTGGCGTCCCCCGAAAGGTAGGGGAAGAACGCAGGGCCCTCGACAACGGCACCGACCCTTGGCAGCACTTTAGAAGCGGCCTTGGGCATTGGTTGGCTGAACAGTTGGATGGTGCCGGCATCGGCGCCCAGCAGGCCGAGCAGAAGACGGATGGTGGTGGTTTTCCCGGAACCGTTGGGCCCCAAGAAACCGAAGACGGACCCGCTGGGCACGGCCAGATCGATGCCGTCGACAGCTACTTGTTTGCCGAATCGGCGCACCAAACCGGTGGTTGTGACGACTGCGTCAGCCGTCACGTTCGCGTCGTCGGCCTGGCTCACTGGCTCGCGGCGGCGGCCGATTCGAGGTACGATACCGGCACTGCGCCAGCGAAGACGTTGCCGCCAGGTGTCACCAGCACCGAGCCCAGGTAGGTCGAGTAGGCCGTACCCTGCGACGTCGTCTGGGCAAGGCTGCCAAACAACTGCGACAAGTCGCCTGCCCGGCCCGGCCGGCCGTAGCTGTTGATGTCGCCACCGCCCAAAATGCTGGCCACCTGCGACGGATCGGACAACGCGGCGGTCACGTCTGCGGGCAAGCCCGTCACCTCCACAACGGACGCCCAACCTTCACCGGCGACCACTTTGGCCAACGGCTGGAAGGTCGGGGCGCTGTTGACCTGGTCGGGGACATCTGGTGCCGGCTGGCCGAGGTCGACGGTGTCAACCGTCGCGCCCGGCGGGGCAGTGAAGCTGAACAGCGCGGCGCTAGGCGTGGAATAGGAAAGCGAGGTGAACTTGGCGCTCAAACTGGCCTTGTCGGTGAGTTGAGTCGACCAGACCTCGACACCCAACGGCATCCAGGTTGTGGCATCGACCATCACGTCGACGGACGAGATCAAGCTGCCGACATCCTTCGGGGTCATGACAAGGGTGTAGGCGGCGCGCCCTGCAACGGTTGTGGTGCGCGCCACTGTGAAATCGGTGCTGGGGGATGCCGCATCAATCAGCTTATTGGCCAGGTCTTCCGGCGTCATGGGCGCGGGGTCGCCAAGGGTATCTGTGAGTGTCGGAGCCATCAGATGGGTCGCCGAGTTCGAATCGGACACATACACCCAGCCGTCGTTGTTGGCGACGTTGGCGACCGCCACCCAGGCGGACGTACTCGAGTCAATCTCGGCGCGGGCACCCGTCGCCGGGTCCACCGCCACCTTCACCTGCGTGGTGCCACCTAAAAGGGACGTCAAGCCGCCCACCTGGGTACCAAGCAGATTCTGCAGGGAACTGAGGTCCGGCAGGCCAACATCGGTGGTGATGGCGACGGTGCCTGAGAAAGCCACAGGCTGGGCCGAGGCAACATTGGTGACCAACTGTTGGGCCGTCACATCGGGCAGGGACGGGTCGGCCTGCGCGCTTGAAGAAAACGCCACCGCACCTGCGATGGCTACGGCAACGCTGACAGGGGCCGCCCAATAGGCTAGGCGAGTCTTCATGTATCAACCCTAGCCCAAAGGCGGTGCGCTGAGCGGTGCCGTGGCAATCAAGACGCTGTGAGTTGTTCTGGAGGTATCAGGCGAGGGCGGGGGCCCACCAGCATTGCCAGGCGGTTTTCCCGTCCGCCCCGGGGACGCTGAACACCAAACCAGTTTCCTTCACGGCAATGGCGGGCGGGTACAGCCCAACCTGCAGAATGCTGCCGTCGGCGGCATTCAAGACGTAGGAAGCGTGGGTGTTGGGGTCGAACCCGTAAAGGTAGCCGCCGAAGAGCACAGGAGTGGAGGCGGATTCGGGCGTCTTGAAGGCGTGTTGCCAGGCGGTTGAGCCGTCCGCGAGCGAAACGCCGAAGGCCATGACCGGATCGTCTGTCAGCGTGCAAATCAGAACGTCGGATGGGCCCAGTTGGCAGCGGTCCAGGTTCGTTGCCTGAAGTCTGACAATTGGCTGGGGGGTCGCCGCCCCGGTGGACGCGGAGACCTGGTAGACGGTGGTGGTTGTGATCATGCCAGGCGTTTGGGCCAGCAGAAGCAGATTGTCGCCGGTGCGTCCGGCCAATTGGTAACGTCCTGCGAGTTGCGCCGAATTGGCGGTTTGCCAAAACGCCGGCCCGATCTCGCCGGTCGCCAGGTTGACGGGGCTGGCCTGGTAGAAGAACACGCCCATCGGTGTCGATATTGTGGCCAGCGCCACCGAGACGCCGAAGTCGGCACCGTCTGTGGCCAGCACGGCGGTGTTGGACTGCCACACCGGCTGTCCGGATGACGGGTCAAGCATCCATGACCTGCTTGTGGTTGGGGTGCCAGGCGTTGCTTGGTCGGTCTGGCTCAAAGACAGCATCAGGCCCTGCTTCGTCAATGTGAGCGTGTTTGTCGCCGAACCGCAGTCGGCACCCGCCAGAATGTCGCTGGCCAGCGGTTGGAACGTCCAGGTCAACTCGCCGCTCCCACGATCGACGGCGCTGACGCGGAGGTCGACGGGGTCGGTCTCACTTAGCGTGACTGTGTAAACATGGCTGGGGTCAACCACCTGCTTCCAGCACGACGGGGCAGGGCCATCCAGCGGTGTGCTGAAGCCAACAGATCCGTCATGCACGTTGATGCCCCAAACGGTGTTGGCGTTCAACGTGATGAAGTAGTCGCCGCTCAAGACCCCAGTGTTCACCTGATCGACGGGGCTCAAACGCAGTGGGTGAACAAGGTCGAACTGGCGAGGTGGCGTTAACGTCGGCAGGTTCGGTGTCGGCGTCGGTGTGGGGGTGGGCGTGGCAGAAGGTGTTGGTGCCGTCGTTGTTGTCTGCGTCGGTTCATCAACCGGTGGGGTACAGCCCGTCAGTGCCAGCGTCAAGACGCCAGCGATCGCCACTAGGCCCGCTTTGTGCACAGGTCCCCTTATCTGCTGCCGCAGCTATTCATGAAAAGCCACGTCAGCGCCCCACCCGAGAACGAGTGGGGCGCTGACGGGAATGTCGTTATGATGTCGGCAAAGCCCCGACGATGGCCTGCATCGTCGTCTTTGCGTCACCGAAGCACATCGACGTGTTGTCCTTGAAGAACAACGGGTTCTGCACGCCGGCATAACCGGCGCTCATCGAACGCTTGAAGACGATGCAATCCTTCGCCTCCCAAACGTGGCACACCGGCATACCGGAGATCGGCGTACCGGGCTCCATGGCGGCCGGGTTGACAGTGTCATTGGCGCCAATGACAAGTACGACGTCAGTGTTCTTGAAGTCGTCGTTGATCTCGTCCATTTCGAGGACGATGTCGTAAGGCACCTTGGCCTCGGCCAGCAACACATTCATGTGGCCGGGCAGACGCCCCGCCACCGGGTGAATCGCGAAACGGACCTCGACGCCATGGGCGCGAAGCCGGCTCGTCAGGTCGGCCACAGCCGACTGGGCCTGGGCCACGGCCATGCCGTAGCCGGGGGTGATGATGACCGAGCTGGCGTCCCACAGCAATTCGGCGACGCCCTCCGGCATGATCTCGTGGATCTCGCCCTGGTCGCCGCCCTCGACGGCCGTGCCGGACTCGACGCCGAAACCACCCAGGATCACCGAGATGAACGAACGGTTCATGGCCCGGCACATGATGTAGCTCAGGATGGCACCGGAGGCCCCAACCAGGCAGCCGGTGATGACAAGCACCGGAACGCCCAGCATGAAGCCGGCGAAGGCCGCTGCCCAGCCAGAGTAGCTGTTCAGCATCGAGACGACGACCGGCATGTCGGCGCCGCCGATGGCGAACACCAGGTGCAGGCCGAGCAGCAGAGCCAGGAGGGTCATGAGAATCAGCGGGATCAGCGTCATGGTGGTGAGACCGGTGGCGGTCTTGCCCTCAATGACGAACCAGACCCCCAACGCGACGGTCAGCACGATGATGCCGAGGTTCAGCCAGTTGCGTCCAGGCAGCATCAGCGGCTTGGACGGCATGTGCTCGCTGAGCTTGCCCCAGGCCACGATGGAACCCGTGAAGGTGATGGCGCCGATGAAGATACCGACGTACACCTCAACCAGGTGGGCCACCGGGTTCGCCGGGGCACTGCTTGTGGCTTCGAAGAAAGAGTTGAAGCCAACCAGCACGGCGGCCAGGCCGACAAAGCTGTGCAACTGGGCGACCAGTTCGGGCATGCCCGTCATCTGGACGCGCAGCGCCTTGATGATGCCGATAGTGCCGCCGATAATGACGGCGCACACAAGCATGACGGCCGCGATCCAGTCGGCACCGTGGATGCCGTCGTGACCGTGGACGAAGTTAATGACGGTGGCGATCAACGCCAACGACATACCGAGCACGCCGAAGGCGTTGCCGCGCTTGGCTGTCTCGTGCTGGGCCAGCCCGGCCAGGGCCAGAATGAACAGCAGGCCAGAGACGATGTAGGTGGCCAGCGTCAGATTTGCAATGTAATCAGTCATTTCTCAGACCTAGCCTCTCCGGAACATGGACAGCATCCGGTTGGTTACGGTGAACCCGCCGAACACGTTGATGGAAGCCACCAGAGTGGCGGCGCAAGCAATGATGCGAACCGCCCAGCTCAGTACGCTGTTGCCCTCGTTCAGGCCGACCAGTTGCAGCATGGCGCCAACCACGATGATGCCGCTGATGGCGTTTGTCTCGCTCATCAGCGGGGTGTGCAACGCGTGGTTGACGTTCCAGACGACGTAGTAGCCGACTACGCACGCCAGGACGAACACAGCCATCAAGTTCAGGAAACTGTTGGGTGCGAACGTCAGCAATGCGATCAGGGCGATAGCCGCGACGGCGACGATGGCGAACAGCTTGCGCCAATCGGCCGGTGGCTTGGGTGTCGCGACCGGGGCGGGGGCCGCGACGGGCGCGGCGGCCGGTGCGGCCGACACCTGGATAGGCGGCGGCGGGAAGGTGACTTCGCCGTCGCGCGTCACAGTGACGGTGCGGATGATCTCGTCATCGAAGTTGAGCACCAACTGGCCGTCCGGCTCGGGCGTCAGCAGTTTCATCAGGTTGACGAGGTTGGTGCCGTAAAGCTGCGACGACTGTGACGGCAGGCGCGACGCCAAGTCGGTGTAGCCGATGATCGTCACCGCGTTGTCGGTGACGAAGCTCTGGCCGGCCTTGGTCATCTCGCAGTTGCCGCCACCCAGGGCGGCCAGATCCACGATCACCGAGCCCGGCGTCATGGTGGATACCATTTCGGCGGTCAGCAACTTGGGGCTGGGCTTGCCGGGGATGGCAGCCGTCGTGATGACGATGTCTGCCCACTTCATCTGCTCGGCGTACATGACGGCCGCGCGCTGATTGAAGTCATCCGTCGTCTCTTTGGCGTAGCCATCGGACGAGACGCCTTGGTCGGCTTCGGACGGGGCGACATGGACGAAGCTTGCGCCCATCGATTCGACCTGTTCGGCCGTCTCGGGACGTACGTCCGTGGCCCTGACTTGGGCGCCCAGCGAGTTGGCGGCACCGATTGCCGCCAAGCCGGCGACGCCGGTGCCGATGACGAACACGTTGGCCGGCGGTACTTTGCCGGCTGCCGTCACCTGGCCGCCGAAGAAGCGCCCGAAGGTGTGGGCGGCTTCGACAACAGCCCGGTAGCCGGAGATGTTAGCCATCGAACTCAACGCGTCCATCGACTGGGCGCGGGACGTGCGGGGCACCATGTCCATGGACAAGCCTGAGACCTTCTGGTCGGCTAGGGCTTTCACAAGGTCAGGTGCTTGGCGCGGGTTCAGGAACCCAATAATCGCGGCGCCGGCCTTCATTGATTTCAGATCAGCCGCGGCGGGTTCGTTGACGGTCAATACAATATCGGAGCTCCAAGCCTGTTTCTTTGTGACGACGGCCGCCCCAGCAGCGAGATACTCGCTGTCGGGAAAGTCGGCCTTAGCGCCTGCCCCTTTCTCGACCAACACTTCGTAGCCGAGTTTGATAAGGGCGGGCACCGTCTTCGGAGTGGCTGCTACCCGGTTTTCACCGGCGAGGCTCTCTCGGGGGATGCCAATTTTCATGACTCCAAGGGTAGTCGATGCCAGCAACGCTTCGGCGCGCGGCCCATCATTCAGTCACCTGGGTCCTAGTGCACCGCAACAGAAATGGCTTGACGTCCGAATCGCATCGGATCGGGCGCCTGGCTGCGTTGTCGTCAATCGCGATAGCCCACTAGCGAGATGCGGCGCAAGCCTTCATGTATCGGCTCGAAGGTGGAAGTAGCAACAACACCAGTACCAACAGGTCGAAAACCAGGACGTAAATGATAAGGGGGTCTTGCAGGAACCCGAGGATGGCCAGCGACAGCACTGCCCACGCCAACCTGGCCCAGCCGAAGCCGTTGAGAACAAAAACCAGTGCAACAATTATGGCGACACCGTAGGCGATGATCAAGGCGTCCATCCACCCCGGCAAGGGGTCGCCAAAACCGATCGCCACGGCCAGCAGCAGCAAGGTGACGAAAAGAACCCATAGGGTGGCGATGGCACAGGTCAGGGAAATGAGCCACGGGACGCCAGGCTTTTCCGTCTTGTCGCCACGCTTCTTCCGCGATCTCCCGGTGCTGTGTGGTGAAGACATGAACTTCCAGTAATTGAATGCCATGGTGTTTTCCTTCTCAGCGGAACTGCTCAAGCCGTCCGTAGACGATCTTGCCGGTATGTGAGGCGGGCAGGGCAGTCTTGCGGAAGGTGACCCAATCGGCGAAGGTGCGCTGGGAACCTGGCAGCCACGTCAGGACGGCGCCACCAAGAACCAATGGGACGGCCAGCCAGCCGATGTTCGCCCAAATCGGTGCCAGCCATGATGCCCTGGACGCCGTCGGCGGAGTGACGACGAAGGTGGCGCAGGTCAACAGCAGCGCGACGACGGCCCACCAGCGGCTGGCTGATTGCCCGACCCAGGCCAGGTACCCGGTCACGATGGGGGTGGCGATCAGCAGCATGCCGATCAGCATCGTCGCCACAGCAATCAAGATGGACGCAATCGAGCCAGGGTTGGGGTTCGTCCAGCCGATCAGTCGGGCCGAGGTCGCGAAGGTATCCATGTGAATGGCTCGCCACCATGTCAACCCGATCGTGCCAGCCTCGGCCAGGCCCGCCAGAAGAAACAACCAGAAGGCCCAGCGGATGGTCCCGGCCCGGTGTGGTTCTCCGGTGTTTGGGTCAAGACGCAGGGTTGGCTGCAGTTTTTCGATAGGTGGCAGAGCAGCGATGGGCGTCGTTGGGGGCGTCCCCAATCCATATGTGGCGGCGTCTGGTACCGCCAACCCGGCTGTCATGGTCACGGTTATTAGCCTACCGGTTGTGCGCCGCCGGCTCGGGCATCCGCTCAAGACACACAGCAACACCCAAAAGTTGTGGGCAAACGTTTGTAATAGCCTGCGACTGGTATAAGATTCTTGTCCAGGTTCGCCGGGGGGTAGCTTGCTATGAACGGCGCACTTGACGCCCGAGGAATGAAACCTCTCCGACACCACCACCTCGGGTGCCGCCAGTGACGGCGTCCCATCAGCCTGACCTGGCAGACTGCGCGCTCCGGGTACACCCAGCCTGTTGAGCACGCTGGCCGACAGCCAAGCAACAGCTGTCGTGCCCGATGATGGCCGGGGGTGCCCACCACACCCCCGGCCGTCTTTTGCGTTTCAGATGTCTAGATCTTCGTAGCTACGCGGATCGTCTCTTGGCTCCAGATGCGCGTCGATGCGCAAAGTTGGCATTCGGGCGACGATGTCATCGATCAGGTCTTCGGTAAGGTCATGGCCCCGCTTGACCGTCCAATCGCCGGGCACCAGCACATGGAACGCGGCGAAGTGACGGTTGCCGGCGACGCGGGTGCGCACGGCGTGGAACGAAACCTCGGGGGTGGTGTGGGCATCCAACACCTCATTCAGTGTGGAGATTTCAGCTTCGGGCAACGCGGAATCCATAAGGGAATTGACGGAGTCGCGGATCAGTTTGAAACCCGTCCACATGATGTTGACGCCTGCCAGTAGTGCCACCACCGGGTCAAGCCAACCCAAATGCGTCAACGCCACCAGCGCGACGCCCAACAGCACCGCGCCCGAGGTGATGATGTCCGTCATCAGGTGCTTGCCGTCGGCCGTCAAGGCGGACGAATTGTGCTTACGTCCCTGCTTCAACATAACGAAAGCGACGGCACCGTTGACGCCTGAGGCGATAACCGACACCCCCAGGCCGATACCCAGATGCTCCAGGGGTTGGGGGTGGATCAAGCGTTCGATGGCCGTGTAGACGATAAACACCGCCGCCACAAAGATCATCGTGCCCTCGACGATCGCGGAGAAGTACTCGGCCTTCGAGTGGCCGTACGGGTGGTTTTCATCCGGCGGCTGGATCGCCACACGCAGCGCGAAAAGCGCGACCACCGCCGCCACCAGGTTGACGACGGTTTCCGCTGCGTCCGACAGCAGGCCGACCGACCCGGTCATCAGGGCGGCGGTGGTCTTCATCGACAGCGTGACAACGCCGGCGGCAATACTCAGCCAGGCGAACCGCGATAGATCGACGGGCGCTTGATAGCGGTGGTGGGGCAGCGTGGTGTCAGGTACAACAGGCGTGGACATTGAACTAAGTATGCCATCGGAGAGCCCCAGCCTTCTGATTCGGGGCGCCCGCTCCGCGGGTTTGCCGCCGATCCTCTGCTACCGCCATCTGGGTGGATGGTTGCCGGCGGTGACCACATCTTCCGCGACGTCGTTGGCCGTCCTCGGGAAGCCGGTTGCGACAAGACCGCACCCAAACGTGCTGTTTGCGGTGGCTCAAGACGAAATAGTGACGCTGTGTAGCCTGACAGTGCCCTTTTCGGGGTAATACCGCACCCAATCGTGTGGGCGGTGCCCCAGGGCGACGTTTGGGTGGAGTTTGTACCTGCAGGCGTCGGTTCCTCAGTGCAAGAGTGACGGATGGGAGGGGACGAAGAGGACTGCCAAAAAAGATGCCGTTGTTCGCCAGTTACGCGGAGTGGAAACCTAAGAACTGCCCCAGCAACCTCATCGTCGAGATTGAAGTTTTCGTCCACCTGGATCCCGGATTTTGCGGTTTGGGGGACGACAAGTCCAATCTCGTGGTCGAGAACTCCCGCGCCCGCCTTCGCGGGCTTGTGTCCCACGTCCCCTTCGGGGACTTGGATTGGAAAGCTTCTTCCGCAACTTGTCGCTACTACCCTTTTTGAGACGAGTTCGATGTCAACCGTCCCTTTTGCGGAACTCTGGTTACCGGTCACTTTGACTACTGGGAATCTGTCGGTACTGTTCATCAGTCAGTTTGGGGTGCAAACCAAGGAACTGCCCCAGCCACCAACTGACAGTACGGAACCCAGCCAACTTGCACCGAACGCAAGGACCACCCAGGCCAGGGGCCACCAATCCACTTGATCGTCGAGATTGGAGTTTTCGTCCACCTAGATGCCGGCGGATTTTGCGGTTTGGGGGACGACAAGTCCGATCTCGTGATCGGCAACGGCACCGGTGGTTGTGTTTGTCTTCTTTCGCAGTCGCCAATTGCTCTTTCATCGTCCGATGAGGCATGGCGTCTCGTAGACTTGACCTATGGCCCGTCCGTCTTGGTTAGATCTGTTCATGCGAAATTCTGCGCCTCCTCCTGAGGTGGCGGCGCCTGAGGTGACGGGGCTGATTCTGTCTGGTGGTGGGGCCCGGGCCAGCTTCCATATTGGGGCTGCTCGGTACTTGTATGACGTGGTGGGGATCGCCCCGACCAGCATTCTGGGTACGTCGGCTGGCAGCATCGTCGCCTCGATGTTGGCCCAATCGCTTGACCCGGCCGTCCAGTCGAGTGAACTGCGCGAGTTGGAGCGTCTTTGGATGGGCATGACCGCCACGTCCGACATGTTTGCCGAGCAAGCCTGGTTCACCAATCTGCGTGGGCAGTTGGAAGGCCTGGGCAGTCTGCTTGGAACCCATACGGACGATGCCGAGCCGGTGTTGGCGGGCGATGCTGACGACCCGAGAGAGGTTGTCAAGCGGGCTTTGGACACCGATCCGTCTCGAGACATGGTGCTGTCGCCGACTGACATGTGGCAGTTGGCCGGCTCGCTGCTGCGGGTGGGCAGGGTCGGCGCGGGTTTGGCGACCTCGGTGCGTGGCGCGGAGCGAGCAGCATCCGCCTACCGGCCGGGCCCCATCGTCCACCGTCTGCTTTTCGAATCGACCTTCCGGTCAAGCCGCATCAACAACTCTGGGGTGAAGCTGCGGCTGGCCATTGTCGATCTCGACTCCGGCGAGTTGCGGTTCATGCGCCAAGACGGCATCATCGTCGACCGCGACGACCACCCGCTTGATGACGTCGCCTATGACGTGGCGCTTGGGGTGTGGGCGTCCTGTTCGATACCCGGAGTCTTCCGCCCCGTCAAACTGGGCAACGGCGTCTACGTGGACGGCGGCGTGCGCGAAAACCTGCCGATCGAGATGGCCGTCAAGAACCTGGGTGTCACAAAGCCGTACGTGGTGGTCGCCCAGCCGCCGGGGCTGCCGCCCGAAGATTTCGCCGCCAAAGACATGGTCTCGGTGCTTCTGCGTGTTGCATCGATCACGTTGGACGAGACGATCCAAGACGAGGTCGAGTGGGCCCGAACGGCGGGCGCTTGCGTCATCGAACCACACATTGACGTCCATGATGCCGGGACGGTTGAGCCCGCGCTGCTGCGAATCAACCGCGATTACGGCTGGACGCGGGCGGCTGAGGAAGTCACGGGGGCACCGTCGTCACTGCGCGACGTGAACGAGGCGATCTGCCAGACGCGTTGCGATTGGGCGGCTCTGTTGCACCCCAAGGCGACGCTCGGCATACCCAGCAAGCCCGAGCCCGTTGACGTCGATCCGGAGCAAATCTCCGCTCTCAGGTCGCAGTTGAGAGCTCTTTTGGCGCAAGCCGACGAAACGCTGCTACCGCCCGGCCACGAAACCTGGGCCGACGAGTTGGTGTGACACCCAGGCCTGACACAATAGAGGCCATGAGCCAGCATGAATTGCGCAACGATCATCTTTGGGCCACGATTGACACGCTAGGCGCCACGCTGTCGCGCCTGCGCGTCCGCCAGGGTGACGGTTGGCGCGACATCGCCTTGAGCAGCGCCGAAGACGCCTACATGGGACGCACCGTAGGACGCTTTGCCAACCGTCTGGCGGGCGGCCGGTTCAGCATTGACGGTGTCGACTATCAGGTTTCCGTCAACGAGCCACCCAACACGTTGCATGGCGGGGCGGACGGGTTCTCCGATCGCCAGTGGGAGGTCGTCGCCGCCGACAACACAACCGTGGCCTTGCGTTTGGTGTCGCCAGATGGCGATCAGGGCTTCCCGGGCGCCCTCGAGGCGGCAGCGGCCTTCGACCTGGGCGAGCATGCCTTGACGCTGACCTACGCGGCCACCTGTGACGCGCCAACTATCGTCAACCTGACGCTGCACCCCTACTTCGATCTGGGTGCCGGCGGCATCGACGACCTAGGGCTTTGGATCAACGCGCCCGAATACACGCCCACCCGCGCCGACGGAATACCGCTTGGTGTGGTTTTCGCGGCATCGGACGGCCTGGATTTCACGACGCCACGCCAAGTCGGTGCCGCCCGCGCCGCCATGTTGGCAGCCGGCCAGGATCGCGGCGGCGCGATGGATCACAACTTCATGGTGCCGGGTGTGGGCCTGCGCGAGATGGTGCGCCTAAGCGGCGACGGCGTCGAGCTGACGGTTCTGAGCGACGCCCCGGCCGTCCAGATCTACGACGCGGCCGGTTTCGCAGGCAAAGCCCACGGCCCGGACGGCCAGGCATACAACCAACACGCCGGTCTGGCGATCGAGCCCCAAAGCCCGCCCGACGCCCCCAACCACCCCGCCTTCCCCAGCACCGTCCTGCGTCCTGGTGAAACCTGGAGCCGGGTCATCACCTTCCTGGTGAGTTGAATTCGGCAATGCGCAAGATGACGGAGTTCCCTACCCGTCATGCTGCGCGGAACGTAGAGGAGTCGCAGTATCTGTAAAGGTGGAGCAGAGACCTTGGCCAGATCCTGCGACTGCGCTTCGCTTCGCGCAGGATGACGGGGACGGGGTGTTTCGCAGGATGACGGGGACAGGGTGTTCCGCGGATGACGGGGACGGGGTGTTCCGCGCAGACGAAAAGAGGGGTCCAGGGAAACGGGTGGCTATTTGAGCGCTTGAACCACTTGCCTGAAGATGGGGGCGGCGGTGGCGCCGCCGGTTTGATCTTCGTTGGTGCCGGCGTTGGCGACGAAGACACACACCGCCACATGGGGCTCAACAGCGTAGCCAGCGAACCAGGCGTATGGCGCACGGACTTTGTCGGATTGGGCGGTGCCCGTCTTGCCGCCGATCGTCAAGCCCGGCACCTGGGCCCTTTTGCCGGTGCCGTTGGCGACGACGCTTTGCATCATCTGTTGGAGCTCGGCGGCGGTGGTGGCACTGACGGCCCGGCCGTTTGAGACGGGGCTGTGCGTCGAGATCACGTTGAGATCAGCCCCGACAACCTGTGAGACGAAGTAAGGCTGCATGGCCTTGCCGTCGTTGGCGATGGATGCCGCCACTACCGCCATCTGTAGCGGGCTGGCCGTCACGTCGTACTGCCCGATGGCGCTGAGCGCCGTCTGCGACTGGTCAAGGCCGGTGGGGAAGGATGACACTGCCGAGTTGACGTCACCACCGAAGGGCTTACCGAAGCCAAACTTGGCCGCCTGGGCGGCGAGGGCGTCTTGGCCGATGGTCAGGCCGATGTTGGCGAAGGCCGTGTTACAACTGACTTGGAGGGCTTGCTGCAGCGAGATCTGGTCGCCGCCGCAGTTGCTGTCGTTGGTCAGTTGGGTGTTGGTGCCGGGCAGCGTCAACTGGGCGGGGGAGTCGACCATGGTGTCGGGCGTCCACCCGGCCTCAAGGGCGGCGGCCGCGGTCACCAGCTTGAAGGTCGATCCGGGCGGGTAGATTTCGCGTCCGGCCCGGTCTGCCATGGGGGCGGCGGGGTCGGCGTTCAACGTCGTCCAGGCGGTTTGGGTGGCGGCGAGGTCGCCGGACGACAGTTGGGCCGGGTCATAACTGGGGGTCGACACATAGGCCAGAATTGCGCCTGTCGTGTAGTCGAGCGCCACCACGGCCCCTTGCTTGCCCTGCAGCGCCTTCCATGCGGCCTGCTGCGCGGCCGGGTTGATGGTGGTTTGCAGTGAAGCCACCCCGCCCGGTTGGCCCGTCAGCGAGTTGATCAGTTGCTGAATGACCCGCGGGTCGGCCGAGCCGGTGAGGGCGGCGTTGTAGGCCTGCTCCAGTTTGTTGCGCCCATACATATACGAATAGAAACCCGTCACAGGGGCATAC
This sequence comes from Propionibacteriaceae bacterium, assembly GCA_009781145.1. Lineage (GTDB taxonomy): Bacteria > Actinomycetota > Actinomycetes > Propionibacteriales > Propionibacteriaceae > WRGV01. The sequence continues at coordinate 52,612 of WQYR01000001.1, forward strand.
ATGGGGCCGTTGGCGTAGGTTCGCAGGTACGGGAAGTCGCCACTGGCCGGCACCGACTGGGCAATCGGCGTGTTGCCAGCGAGGATGGTGCCGCGCGGCTGCGCGAATTGCGCCTGGAGCACACGCTGGTTCGCCGGGTTGTTGTTCAGCGAGTTGTTGCGCAGCAGGTATGACGCCGTGACGTTCAGCAGCAGGGCAAACACCAGAAGCCCGGCGACGACACCCACATGGCGGATAGCTCGGTTCATTTGTCGCCCACCTTCAAATGTTGTGTGGTGTCGTCCTCCGAAGCCGACACGCGTGGCCCGACAGGGCCGTCCTCAAGGCTGCTCAAGTCGATGACGGCGGTCTGCTCGACGTCCAGGTCGACGAATGGTTCGAACTCGACGACCGGGCGGCGGGCCTGGTGGCTCACCACAATCAGGATGGCCGCGATCGCCCAGTTGGCCACCAGGGACGATCCGCCCCGTGACAAGAAGGGTGTAGTCAGGCCAGTCAGGGGCAAAAGCCTTGTGACACCGCCGATGATGGCCGTCACCTGAAGAACGAAGACGAAACTAAAGCCGGCCGTCAACAGCTTGCCGAAAGAGTCACGCACCAGCAAGGCGGTTTTCAAGCCCCGCGACACAATCAAGGCATACAGCACGATGATGCCCACCAACCCGACCAGCCCGATCTCTTCGCCCAGCGCGGCCGAAATGAAGTCGGTGTTCGCCAGCGGCACGCGTGACGGTGACCCGAGGCCCCAGCCGCGCCCGAACAGCCCGCCCCAGGCCATGCCGAACTGGCCCTCGATTATCTGGTAGTTCTGGCTCATGTCCGAGAAGGGGTGCAGCCACGAGTCGACGCGCACCTGAACATGGCCGGCGAAACGGTAAATGACGGCCGCCGCACCGGCAAAAGCGAAAAGTCCACCGACGACCCAACTGATGCGGTCTGTGGCTACGTACATCATGACGACGAACAGGCCGAAGAACAGCAAAGCTGTGCCCAGGTCGTTTTGGAACACCAGGACAACCACGCCCGCGGCCCACATGACAAACACCGGCACGATGTCACGCAGCCGGGGCAGCGTCAGGGCGCCAAGCTTCTTCCCTGCCGAGGCCAGCACATCACTGCGATCAGCCAGGTAGCTGGCGAAAGCCAGGGTCAGCACGATCTTGGCGACTTCGGCGGGCTGGAACGAATAGCCCGCGATGCGAATCCAAATACGTGAGCCGTTAATGTTCGTCCCGATGACCGGCATCAACGGCATGAGCAGCAGTATCATGCCAACGATGAACAGCAGGTAAGGGTAGCGCTGCAGCACACGGTAGTCGCGCAACCAGATGATGACGGCGGCAAACGCCGCCACCCCGATGACCATCCAGACAAGTTGGGTTCGGGCCACATCGGTGCCGCCGATCGCCATGTCCAGCCGGTTCAGCATGGCCAACCCGAGCCCGCACAGCGTCACGACGACGGGCAGGATCACCGGGTCGGCGTAGGGCGTGCGCACCCGCACCACCACATGCGCCGCCAGAACCAGCAGGGCACACAGCGCGGGCACCAGCCACCATCTGGGCGGCAAAGCTCCGGTGCGGTTCAGATTGGTCAGCACGTACCCGCTGATGCCAACGGCCAGCGCTGGCACGAGCAGGCCAAGCTCGACCCACCGCCGGGTGGGTACCTTGGGTGGGGCTGCGGCGGCGACGGACGTCACGGGCAACCTTCGACGGGCGGCGTCAGGCCTTCCCGTGCGGCGATGCAGGCGTCCGCTTGCTGTTGTAGTGTCTGCAGCGACTCCTGGGCAGCCTGCATTGAGGGCGGCTTGATGTCCCAGGCCTGCACCTGGGTGGCGTAGTAACCGGGCAGGTCTGCCACGGCGACGGCGCTGGTCTGTTCGATGGTGTTCAGATACCAGGGGCCGATCCTGTAGGGCACGCCCTTGAAGATCGCGGCGTTGCCGTCAACCACCCCGATGAAGTATTGCGTGCGCGTCCAGGCGATGCCGCTGATCGCCGCGCCGATTACCACCAACGCCACCACGCCGGCGACCAGGGCACGTAGCCGGGTGGCTTGATGCGTCGGCTTTTGTGTGGCGCGGCGCGGCGCGGGTGTGCGCGGCGCCACCTCTGTTGGGATGTGTGCGCCCCATTTGGCCAGTTCAGCGACTATGTTGTCCGACTCGTCCGCGTTGTCGGTGGGAGGTTCCATGGTTGACGCGGCCCCCCAAAGCTTCGGCCGGGCGGCGTCGAGTTCGTCCTCTTGGGCAACGATTTCTGTGCACACCACGGTCACATTGTCCGGTGCACCCGCTGAGGAAGCATCCGCCAACATGGCGTCGACGGCCTCGTCAACGGTGGGCTTGGCGATGGCCTTCCTGATGGCGGCGGTGTCCACATAGCCGCTCAACCCGTCACTGCAAAACAGGTAGCGATCACCCAGTTGGGGGGCTTCGGTGAAGTGGTCGGGTGACCCGATCGGCGTGCCGTTGACGACCCGCAGCACCAGTGAGCGCCGCGGATGCACGCGGGCCTGCTCTTCCGTCAGGCTGCCCTGGTCGATCAACTGTTGGACAAACGAGTGGTCGTGGGTCAGTTGCTTCAGCTTGCCGGCCCGCCAACGATAGGCCCGCGAGTCGCCAATGTGGACGATGTCGAGCTCGTGGCCGTCGAACAGTGCGGCGCAGATCGTCGTGCCCATGCCTTCAAGCGTCTTGTCGGCCTTCACCAGGGCGGCGATGTCGTCGCTGGCCGCCGCCACCGCGCCGACCAGCGAGGCAACGGACGGGTTGGCCGCCGCCATCCACAACCGCCGTGCCGCCACCATCGACGCCAGATCCCCGGCCGCTTCACCGCCCATGCCGTCGGCCACCCCGGCCACGCGGGGTGACGAGCAGGCTGAATCCTGGTTGTTGCGGCGAAGCAGCCCCACCCACGATGCCGCCGCTACCCGCCAGGAAAACCGGTCCACTGGGTCGGGTGTGTCGGGCAGGCGGGCTGTGCGCTCGTCGGTGTTTTCGCTCACGGCTCCACCACCTTGAGGTTGGTGCGCCCGACGCGAATGATGTCGCCGTCGCCGACCCGGGTGGGGCGGGCTATTCGCAGGCCATTGACGATCGTCCCGTTGGTGCTGCCCAGGTCGGCGACGATCCACGATTGGTCGTCGCGGTAGAACCGCGCATGGTGGCCGGATGCGTAGTCGTCGTTGACGTCGAGGGTGGCGTCGGCGGCCCGTCCCACAACGAGTTCGCCTTGCAGCGGCACCGTGTCGCCTTTGCCGGCACCGTCGATGACGACCAGTTGCGGGCGCTGGGCGGCCCAGCCGCGCCGCTTCGGGTTGGGCGCGGCCGAGGCATGCGTCAGTGCCTTGGTTTCGCCCGGGGTTGTGACGAAGAAAAGGTCGCGCCGCACTACCACCGCTACCAGTGCTATGAATAGCCACAGTAGGGCGACGAAGGCGATCTTCAACCCGCCGATTAGTAGAGCAGACACGCTATTCACCCACAGGCGAGTGGACGAGCATGCGCGTCGTGCCGATCTCGATGCGTGACCCTTCCGTCAGTGGCACGGACCGCACTTTCTGCCCGTTGACCATCAAACCGTTGGTCGAGCCCAAATCGGTGATCGTCACGTTGACGGTATCGTCGCCGGCGTCCTCGACACTGATTTGGGCATGCAGCCGGGAAACGCCGGGGTCGTTGATGCGAAGGTCGGCCTCGGTGCCGCGTCCGATCGTGAAACCTGGCGGTGTCAAGGGGTGACGTACACCGTTGACTTCCAGCACCAGCAGGCGGTGGTGGCTGGCGGCCAGGGGCTCGGCGGCGTCGCTGACCCCCGCCCTTGTTGAACTGACGATCGCAAAACGTCCGGTGGTCAGCTTGTCGTCCAGTAGATAGGCAATGGTTATCGGGCCGTTGAACACGTAGCGCCGACTGGCGGCGTGCTCGCGCAACCCCGGGATGATCTCGGCGTTGAGTGTGCGCGAATAGGGAGCCAGACGGTCGTAATCGGCCCGCGCGAGAGAGACGCGGAAATCGTTCGGCACAAGCATGCGGCCTTGGCTCAAGACCTTGGCTGCGGCATCCAGTTCTTTCTGAAGTGCCGTCGCGATTTCGACAGGCTCGACATCGCCCTTGAAGACGCTGGCGAACGCGCCATGGACGGCGGATTCAATTCCGCGTTCCATCTTGTCGAACAGCCCCATGGGGTGCCTCCTTGACGTCTGGCCTGATATTGGAGGTCGCGACCTCATTGCCAGTCTAGTCTTGCGACCTAAGGAACACCCGGAAATCGCGGGTAAAGTTGAGCCGCCAGGCAGTCCAGGTACAAGGAGACATCATGGCCAACGCCATCACGATCGGGCGCATGATCGTACTCTTCATCGTCTTGTGGGTGATGTACGGCGCCAACCCGTCTGTTGTGCAATGGTGCGGGCCAGCACTCGCGGTCGTCATCCTGCTGGACGGGCTGGACGGCTGGGTGGCCCGCCGGCGCCACGAGACCAGCCAGTTCGGCGCCATCTTCGATATCGTCGGGGATCGCGTGGTCGAAGTGGCCTGCTGGATCGTCTTCGCGAACCTGGGCCTGATCCCGGTGTGGGTGCCACTGCTGGTGGTGGCGCGGGCGTTCGTGGTGGACGGGCTGCGCTCGTCGTCATATTCGGACGGCATGACGGCCTTCGGTGAGAAAAACATGATGCGCTCAAAGTTTTCGGCGTGGCTGACGGCCGGACGCCCGATGCGGGCCATCTTCGGGGCCGCCAAGCTGTTGGCCTTCGTGTTCTTGGGCATTGAAGCCGCCTATGTGTTACCGGGGGGTGCTGGCACGCTGCTGGGGCAGACCTACGGCTGGCCTGTCGTCCACTGGGTGGGCTGGGTTGTCGTCTGGGCGGCGGTCGCCTTGACTGTGATTCGGGCGCTGCCCGTCATCGTGGACGCCGTCGCATATCTGCGCGAAAAAGACGCGACGGTGTGACCCTGGCGAATCGTTACCAAAAATTGACCGAAGCGGTACCACCGGCATAATGCCTTGTCAACGGCAGATCGAATCGCGGCGAAAACCGGCGCGTAACAGGTCGGTAACAAAACTGTCGTGAAGCTGTTACCAATCCACAGCAGAATTGCTGCAATTCATCACTAATTCCCAGTGATCCACACGGCGCTGCGTCCGTAGCGCCCCCCAACAGGAGGTTGTATGAAAACCACCAAGGTCGCCGTAGCTGGCGCCCTGTGCGCTGCGTTCGCTTTGACGCTCAGCGCCTGCTCAACCAACAACACAGTACCAACATCGACCGACAGCACGAGCGCGCCGGCGGCCACCACCAGCATCACCGTGCGTGGCTGCACCCCTGGAGAAGCACTTATTCCAACGAACACCAACGAGGTGTGTGGCGGCAACGTGCTCGACGCTTCCGAGGCCAAGCTTGTTCATTACAACTCGGACACCGCTGCCCCTGAGATGGACATCGCGACGTCGATTGACTCAACCGACGCCATCAACTGGACTGTTCACCTGCAACAGGGCTTCAAGTTCCAGGACGGCACCGAGGTGAAGTCAAAGAACTTCGTCGATGCCTGGAACTGGGGTGCTGACTGCGCGAACGGTCTGCTCAACTCTTACTTCTTCGCCCCGATCGATGGCTTCAACGACCCTGAGGGCAACGGCTGCAACACCAACCCGACGATGAGCGGCCTGGTAATTGTGGACGACTACACGTTCACCATCAAGACCTCAACCCCGACGTCGAACCTGGTCGTGCGCCTCGGCTACACGGCCTTCGCGCCGCAGCCTGACGCCTTCTTCGCCGACACCTCCGATGGCAAGGCCGATTTCGCCAATACGCCGATCGCGGCCGGCCCCTACCAGATCGTCGAACACACCGACACGCAGATAGTGCTCAAGAAGTTCGCCGACTACTCGGGCAAGTACCCCGGTTCCGTCGACCAGGTGACCTTCAAGATCTACAACGACATGAACGCCGCCTACACCGACGTCGTCGCCAACAATCTCGACGCCACCGACGTCATCCCGTCCGACCAGTTGGTCGGCGACGCCTGGAAGTCTGATCTGACGGCCGCCGATGGCTCGCCGCGTTGGGGCACCAAGGACACCGGCGTCATCCAGGTCCTGAGCTTCTCGCCGATGGATCCTCAGGTTGACCCGCGCGACGCGAAGACCCTCAAGCTTCGTCAAGCCATCACGCAGGGCTTCGACCGCGCCAAGATCACGCAGGGCGTGTTCAACGGCGCCCGCACCCCGGCCACCGGCTGGGTGTCGCCCGTCGTTGACGGCTACAAGGCTGGCGCGTGCCCCTTCTGCACGTTTGACGGCACTGCGGCCAAGGCCAACTATGACTCCGCCGGCGGCTACAAGGGCACGTTCCTCATCTGGGTTAACGGTGACGGCGGCCACGATGCGTGGGCCAATGCTGTGTGCAACGAACTCAAGAACAACCTCGGCATGGACTGCGCCGTGCAGGACACGCCTGACTTCAAGACGCTGCGCGGCATGATCAATGGGAAGGATCCGAAGTTGACCGGTTCGTTCCGTGGCGGCTGGCAGATGGACTACCCGTCGATCGAGAACTTCCTGACGCCCATCTACGCGACGGGTGCCTCCTCGAACGACTCGCAGTACTCCAACCCCCAGTTCGACGACCTGCTGAACCAGGCCGCCGCGGCAGACGCTGCCACGGCCAATGGCCTCTACCAGCAGGCCGAGGCTCTGCTGGGCCAGGATCAGCCAACCATGCCTTTGTGGTACCAGGCCAGCCAGTACGGGTGGTCGACCAAGGTTAAGTCGATCAAGATGACCCCGTTCTCGACGTGGGACTTCGGCTCAGTTGTCCTGAACTGACGCATCGACCCTGTATGGGGGCGGTTCCAAATGGCTGAAAGGCCGGCGGGAACCGCCCTCATTGTCTTAGGTAGGCTAGTGCACCGTAACAGAATTGGCTTGCCATTCGGATCGCACCAGATCGGGCGTCTGGCTTCGTTGTCGTCGGTCACGATAGCCCACTATCGCTCCCTCCTCCGCCTTGCCATCCATCCCGCCCGGCACGCCCGAACGTGAACCCAATTCTGTTACAGCACACTAGCGCACCATTAGGCGTTGTGGGTTAAAATGTGAAAGTTCGTTCGCCAACTTGGAGAGGTTATGCCATGGGTAAGTTCGTCATCCGGCGTCTGCTGATGATGATCCCTACGTTTCTTGGCGCGACCTTCATCATCTTCTTCCTGAGCATGGCCATGCCCGGCGACCCGACGGTGGGCCGCTGCGGTGAGCGCCCCTGCACGCAGGCCTACATTGACGCCTTCCGGGCTCGCTATGGGCTTGATCAGCCCTTGATCGTGCAGTACGGCATCTACCTGAAGCGCCTGTTGACGGGTGACTTGGGCATCAACTACTACAACAACTCGGTGATCCACGAGTTGGCCATCCGCTACCCGACGACGTTGAAGCTGGCGGTTATCGCCATTCTGTGTGAGATTCTGATCGGTGTCAGCGCTGGCATTCTGGCCGGCATCCGTCGCGGCAAGTTCATTGACTCGCTGGTGACGGTGTCGACGCTGGTCGTCATTGCTATTCCTGTGTTCGTGCTGGGCGGCCTGGCGCAGATGGTCTTCGGAATCAAGTTGCACTGGTTCCCCGTGACGGCCGGTGACGGTAGCTGGTATCAGCTCATCATGCCGGGGGTGGTGCTTGGAAGCCTGTATGTGGCCTATGTGGCCCGGCTGACTCGCACGAACCTGGTGGATAACCTGCGGGCGGATTATGTGCGTACAGCCTATGCCAAGGGCATGATGCCCATGCGCGCCATCGGCCTGCACGCCATGCGCAACTCACTGATACCGTCCATAACGTACATCGGTGCGTCCATTGGCGCGTTGACGTCCGGCGCTATCATCACTGAGCGGGTGTTCAACATCAACGGTGTGGGTTTTCTGATCTACCGATCCATCAACCAGCGCGATTTCACCACCCTGGTGGGCGCCATCCTCGTCATCGTCTTGATTTATATGTTTTTGACGCTGATTGTGGACGTCCTGTACGGCTACCTAGACCCGAGGATCGGCCATGAGTGACGAACTGAACCCACTGGCCGAGGTGGTGGTTGAGGCTGAGATCGCGGCGGTGCCGAACAAGCTGCCGCGGATCCAACGTCACAATCTGCTGGTGCCGAATCTGTCCTCGGCTGGCAGCTCGGATTCTGGCGTGACCTTCGCTGGCGGTGCTCAGGGCGAAAAGCCTCGCTCACTGGGCCGCGACGCCTGGGACGACATGCGGCATCGCCCGCTGTTCTGGGTGGCGGCAGCGGTGGCGTTGGTGTTCATCCTGGCGGCCGCCTTCCCGCAGCTTTTCACATCTCAGGATCCAAAGTACTGCGATCTCATCTACTCGCGCCTGCCACCGCGCCCCGGTCACATCTTCGGCAATGATTTCCAAGGCTGCGACATTTTCGCCCGCACCGTCTACGGTGCCCGCGCGTCGATCCTGGTTGGCCTTTGCACGACAGCCGTGGCGGCCCTGATCGGTGGCTTGCTTGGCACGCTGGCAGGTTATCTGGGTGGGCCGCTTGACGCGGTGCTGTCGCGCATCGCGGACATCTTCTTCTCGATCCCCATGCTGCTGGCAGCAATGGTCGCCTTTGCCGTCCTGCCGGTGCCGCCCGGCGCGGCGCTACCAAGGGCCGTGATACAGATCGTGCTCGTGCTGGCCATCTTCGGCTGGCCCAATGTTTTCCGTCTGATGCGGGCAGCCGTCATCCAAACGAAGCCGCAGGAGTATGTGCTGGCGGCCCGTGCCCTGGGCGCTAGTCCGCTACGCCTGATCGGGTCCCACATCGTGCCCAACTCGTTGACGCCGCTGCTGGTGGTGTCGACCATCGATCTGGGCGGCTACATCATCGCCGAGGCGTCCTTGAGCTTTCTCGGGTTGGGTCTGCCGAGCACGATCGTGGCGTGGGGGCGCGACATCTCGAACGCGTCTGGCCTGGGGTACATTCGCAACGCGCCGTTCATGTTGCTATTCCCGGCGGCGGCGCTGTGCCTGGCCGTCCTTGCCTTCATCATGTTGAGCGAAGTCGTGCGCGACGCGCTGGATCCGAAGTCGAGGTGATGATGGCGGCCGACGATAAGACTTATGAGCATCTGCTCGACGTGCGTGACCTGCATGTCGAGTTCCGCATGCGCACCGGCGTCGCCAAGGCAATCAACGGCGTGTCGTTCCATCTGAACGAGAAAGAAACGCTGGCCATCCTGGGCGAATCGGGTTCGGGCAAGTCGGTGACGGCACAAGCCATCATGGGCATTCTTGACAGCCCGCCAGGGTTCGTGACGGGCGGCGAGGTGCTGTTCCAGGGCGTCGACATGCTGAAAATGCCGCGCAAGGCGCGTGCGGCCATGCGGGGGCCGAAAATCTCGATGATTTTCCAGGACGCCCTTTCTGCCCTCAACCCGGTGTTCCCGGTGGGCTGGCAGATCGCCGAAATGTTCCGCATTCACCGTAAGACCAACAGTTCGGACGCCATGAAGGCCGCCATTTCGTTGATGGAGCAGGTGCATATCCCGGCCGCCAAGCAACGCTTCAAGGCGTACCCGCACCAGTTCTCCGGAGGCATGCGGCAGCGCATCATGATCGCCATGGCCATCGCACTGGACCCCTGGATTCTGATCGCGGACGAGCCGACGACGGCCCTTGACGTCACGGTGCAAGCCCAGATCATGGCGCTGCTGAAGGAGCTTCAGGACGAGCACGATATGGGCCTGATTCTGATCACCCACGACCTTGGCGTGGTGGCCAATGTCGCCGACCGCATCGCCGTCATGTATGCCGGACGTCTGGTCGAGATGGCCCCGGTCGAAGAGGTATACGGGCAGCCCCGCCACCCATACACCATCGGTCTGCTCGAATCTGTGCCGCGGCTCGACACCAAGCGCGGCGGTGTGTTGCCGGCCATCGGCGGGTTGCCGCCGAACCTGCTGGCGATGCCGGGCGGGTGTCCGTTCAACCCACGATGCCGGTTTGCCGTCGACCGTTGCCGTCAGGGTACGCCGCCGCCGCTGGAGGCACTGGACGACGGGACGCGGTTCGCGGCCTGCTGGCGGGTGGACGACCCGGAAGTGGCCGATGAGGCGCATCGGGCGAGCGAGGGTGACCTATGAGCGGCGAAGTGATCCTTGAGGCCACCGACCTCGTCAAGTACTACCCGATCAAGACGGGCATCATCCAGCACACCACCGGCCATGTGCGGGCCGTCGACGGTGTGTCGTTCCAGCTTCACGCGGGGGAGACACTCGGTGTCGTCGGCGAGTCCGGCTGCGGTAAGTCGACGCTCGGGCGTCTGCTCGTCAGCCTGGAGAACCCGACCTCTGGGTCGGTCACCTTCGAAGGCCTTGACGTCTACAAGCAAAAAGGCGCTGCGATGCGCCATTTGCGTCGCGACATCCAGATCGTCTTCCAGGACCCCTACACGTCTTTGAACCCCCGGAAGACCGTCGGTGATATCGTCGGGGAGCCTTTCGACATTCACCCTGAGGCCGCCCCCAAGGGGTCCAGGCAGGCTAAGGTGCAGGACCTGCTCGACATGGTCGGGCTGAGCCCAGAGCACATCAACCGTTACCCACACCAGTTCTCCGGTGGCCAGCGTCAGCGCATTGGCGTGGCCCGCGGCATCGCGTTGAATCCGAAGGTGCTGGTGTGCGACGAGCCGGTGTCGGCGCTTGATGTTTCGGTGCAGGCTCAGGTCGTCAACCTTCTGGAGCATCTGCAGAAAGAGCTGGGTCTCGCCTATATTTTCATTGCGCACGACCTGGCCGTGGTGCGCCACATCTCCGACCGTGTGGCCGTCATGTATCTCGGAAAGATCGTCGAAATGGGCGATGAGGCCGAAATCTACGACCACCCGACGCACCCATACACGCAGGCACTGCTGTCGGCGGTGCCAGTCCCTGACCCCACGCTGCGCGGCTCCCGCCAGCAGATCATGCTGACCGGCGACGTGCCCAGCCCGGCCAACCCACCCAGCGGGTGCCGCTTCCACACGCGGTGCTGGAAGGCGCCTACCCTTGACGAAAAGGACGTCAAGGACGGTGTGCCAGCCGTCTGCGTTAACGCTGAACCCGAGTTGATCGAGCATCCCGACGGAGTGTCGTCACACTGCAGCGCATGCCATTTCGCGGGCGAGTTGGGGTAGTTCCTCCTTGCCGCCAAACCGGTTGAATCCTGCGGCGGTCCGATCGATGACCGCCATGCCTATGGGATAATTGACGGATGGCACTCAACCTCGACACCCTTTTCCTGGCCGGTGCCGTTGTCGTGCTGATCGCTGTGGTGACGGCCCGCTTCGGGGCCCGTATCGGCATGCCTGCCCTGTTGCTGTTCCTTGGGCTGGGGATGCTGCTGGGGTCGAATCTGGTCAACATCGACTTTGAGAACGCCAAGTTGGCTCATGACCTGGGGTTCGTGGCGCTGGCGGTGATTCTCGCCGAAGGCGGCCTGACCACGAAGTGGAGCGACATTCGCAGCCACATAGGCCTAGCCGCCGTGCTGGCGACGCTAGGGGTTCTGGTGTCCATTGCATTGGTTGGCCTGTTCGGCTACTACGTGCTGCACCTGCCCGTGGGGGTGGCGGTGTTGTTGGGGGCCATCACCGCACCGACCGATGCGGCCGCCGTTTTCTCGGTGCTGCGCGGGTTGTCGTTGCCGCACAGGGTGCTGGCCGCATTGGAGGGCGAGTCGGGTTTGAACGACGCGCCGACCGTCCTTTTGGTGGTGGCGGCAACCCAATATGTCATGGGAGTGCCGCCCGAGGGCGGGCCTTGGGGCCTGGCCGGCATGATCGTCTTGGAGTTGGTCGGTGGCTTGGTGCTCGGCTTGGCCGTCGGTTTGGTTGGGCGAGGTCTGCTGCGTCGCGTCGCCTTGCCCTCCAGCGGGCTCTACCCAATCGCCACCATGGCCTGGGCGGTAGTGGCGTACGGTTTGGGATCGGTCATCCATTTGTCGGGTTTTGCGGCCGTCTACATCTGCGCAGTGGTGCTTGGCAACTCCGATCTGCCCCACCGGCACGCCACCCGCTCGTTCGCCGAGGGGGTTGGCTGGATCGCCCAGATCGGCTTGTTCGTCATGCTCGGCCTGCTGGCGGTGCACGAACACATCACCTGGCAGAGTGTGTTTTTGGCTGCCATCGCCGGGCTGTTCTTGACGCTGGTGGCCCGTCCCATCACTGTTTGGGTGTCGGCCGTGTGGTTTAAGGTGCCCTGGCGCGAGCAGATATTCCTGTCATGGGCGGGGCTGCGCGGCGCCGTCCCCATCATTTTGGCGACCGTGCCGCTGGCGGCCGGCATAACAGATTCGCACCTGCTTTTCGGCATCGTGTTCGTCTTTGTCATCGTCTTCACAGCCATTCAGGCGCCGACCCTGCCGTGGGTGGCCAAGCGCCTCGGACTGATCGACCCGTGGGCGCCATACGACCTCGACATCGAAGTGGCGCCGCTGGAGGAGCGGCGCGCCGACCTGCTACGCGTCTCGGTGCCGCAGGGCTCCAAGCTGGCGGGGCTGGCGGTCCGTGAGCTTCGACTGCCGCCGCACGTCATTATCGCCCTGGTCATGCGGGGTGACGAGTCGTTCGCGCCGCACGGTCACACCATGTTGCGGGCTGGGGACGATCTACTTGTGGTGACGCCAGCCGATCTCCGCGAGGGTGTCGAGCGTCGCCTGGCCGAGTTGGGGCGCGGCGGCAGGCTGTCCCGCTGGCTGGGCCACGCCAAACCGTCAACCGACACACCAGGAGAAGCCAAATGACGAGCCGAATCGCCAATCCACGCTTTCTCTCGTTGGTGACCAACGCCGACGAGGCCGCGTCCCTGATAGGTGACGGGGACGCCATCGGCATGTCTGGTTTCACCGGCTCGGGCTACCCGAAGGCCATGCCCGCCGCACTGGCGGCCCGAATTCGCGCGGCCCATGAGCGGGGCGAGCAGTTCGCCATCAAGATGTTCACCGGCGCATCGACCGCCCCCGATTGTGACGGAGTTCTGGCCGAGGTGGACGGCGTGTCCCTACGTGCCCCCTATCAGTCCGACCCGGTGATGCGGGCCAAAATCAACGACGGCACCAGCGGCTATGCCGACGTCCACCTGTCGCATTTTCACCACCAGGTGGTTCAGGGGTTCTTCGGAAATCTCGACTGGGCGATAGTCGAGGCGACGGCCATCACGGCCGACGGTGAGCTCGTCCCGTCCACTTCCTTGGGGTTGAACCGCACCTACCTGGAGCACGCCAGCCGCGTCATCATTGAGGTCAACCAGTGGCAGTCACCGGAGCTTTTCGGCCTGCACGACGTGTACTACGGCACCGAGGTCGCCCCGCCTGATCGACTGCCGATTCCGCTGACACGCCCCGGCGACATCATCGGGCAACCGACACTGCGGATCGACCCGTCCAAGGTGGCGGCTGTCGTGCTGACCGACCACCACGACCGCAACGCGCCCTTCAAGCCACCGGACGCGGACTCGGCGGCCATTGCCGGGTATCTGCTCGACTTCCTGGGCTTTGAGGTGAAGGCCGGGCGCCTGCCCGCCAATCTGGCGCCCATGCAATCGGGGGTCGGCAACATCGCCAACGCAGTGCTGGTCGGGCTGTTGGGCTCGGGGCTAACCGGGCTGGCCAGTTTCACCGAAGTGATCCAGGACGGGCTGATCGACCTGATCGACGCCGGCATAGTTGACGTGGCGTCGGCCACAGCATTTTCATTGAGCCCCGAGTACGCCGCGCGTCTGAACCAGCGGGCTCACGAGTATCGCGGGCGCGTGGTGCTGCGGCCCCAGGATGTGTCCAACAGCCCCGAAGTCATAAGGCGGTTGGGTTGCATCAGTTGCAACGGCATGATCGAGGCCGACATCTATGGCAACGTCAATTCGACGCACGTCGCCGGTACAAGGATGCAAAACGGCATCGGCGGGTCGGGTGATTTCACCCGCAACGCCTCGATTTCGTGTTTCGTTTCGCCGTCGACGGCCAAGAATGGCGCGATTTCGGCGATCGTCCCCATGGTCAGCCACCACGACCACACCGAGCACGATGTCCACGTCATCATCACCGAGCAGGGACTGGCCGATCTGCGCGGGCTGGCGCCCCGTCAGCGGGTGGCGCGAATCATCGACAACTGCGCCCACCCCAGCTATCGCCCGTTGCTGCACGAGTATTACGACCGTGCTTTGCGCGTCACCAAAGGCCTGCACACCCCGCACGACCTGGCCACGGCCCTCAGCTTCCACACCCGCTTCCTGGAGACGGGTTCAATGCAGCCTTGACGGGCGCCTACTGCGTCACGGCGGCCCGGTGCTGTTCGGCGACGCTGGCGAATTCTTCATTCAGGCCGTAGGTGTCAACGGCCACGCGGTACACCTGCTCCGCGGCGTCCGCAGCATGTTTCACAAACCTTTCGGCTTTGGGGACACCCCAATCAAGGTCGAGCAACTGCTTGAGCGATCGGTCCGACGTGCTGGTCTGCAAGGGTGTGCCGTCCGATTGCCAAGGGTTGGGCACAACGTCAAATAATGGGGATGGGGCCCATTGGCCGTCGGCGTCTTGTAAGTCCAATGGACATACCAGGTGGGCATTACAACTCCTTCCTGGCTGCCGCCGTGAGCAGAGTCTGACCACGGATTGACTGGGTCGGGTCAATTGCGGCCGCTGTCGCCTCGTCCAGGCCAAGTACTGCCAGGACTGCCAGAAGGTTCTCAAAGCGAACTGTGCCCGGCTGGTTCTCGATGTCTCGCAAGGTTTTCCTGGTTATGCCAGCGCGATCCGCCACTCGGCTGGCGGTCAGTCCCTGCGCGATGCGCCAGGTCTTGAGGTCGGAGCCAATCTTGACGAGTAGCTTCTCGGTCTTGGGATGAAGATTCATTTTTGGCACTCCCATGGCTACTATAGTGATCAAAATCAGTCTGTCTGATCACTATAGCATCCATGACCCATGCACAGGCGGCTTCAATTCATCAACAAGTCAGTCAGTTGGGTGACGTCGTTCGCCATGGCGTCGGGTGCCAGAGCTTGCAGTTCTTCAGCTAGGCCGGCACCCCAGGTGACGGCGATTATCGCCATGCCGGCGGCCTTTGCCGCCACGACATCATGGATGGCGTCACCCACATAGACGCAGTCTTCGGGACGGACACCGAGCTTGGCGGCCGCTGCCAGAAGCGGCTCGGGGTCGGGCTTGTGGGCGGTAGTGTCCTCCATGGCGCCCAGCAACTCGATCAGCCCTTCGACGCCGGCCTGACGCATCGTCACCAGCGCCACCTCGCGGCGTTTCGCCGTCACCACACCAATCACGGCGCCGGCGTCTGCCAGCGATACCAGCAATTCGGGCATGCCGGGGTAGCCGGCGATCTGGTCGACATGATCGGCGTAGTAGGCGCGGTAGACGACCTCCATATCGGGGCCATGGTCAGGCGCCTCGCGAGCATACGTCTGGCGCAGCGTCTCACCGATCCAGTGCAGCGCCACGTCTCGCTCGACCGTCCGTCCGATCGTGGCAAAAGCGGCTCGGTACGACGCGACCACCAAGTCGATGGAATTGGCCAAAGTGCCATCCAGGTCGAACAGGACGACGGGCCAGCGCAGGTTTGACATGCAGCCAGTCTATTGGGGTTTCGAATGCCGCCGCATCGACGCTTGAAATTGGGGTGTCATGCCGCGAGGCGGCGTTCAGTGACGCAATATTGGCTGATTTGGCACCACGCATCACCGCTTCGGCGGTGGAAAACGTCGAAACGTCGCGTCCTCTGCGGCGCAAGAAGAACCAGCGATCAGTGTTACCCTAGAAGTTCGACCAAGAGACGGGATTAGCAATGAAATTCGACCAGGCGGAGCGGTTACGGGGCGTGCGTTATGACGTGCGGGGCGCCAACATGGTCGAGGCCCAGCGCATGGAGGCCCTGGGCGAGCGCATCCTGAAACTCAACATCGGCAACCTGGCGCCCTTCGGTTTTGAGGCGCCAGAAACCATTGTTCGCGCGGTCGTTGCGCATTTACCTGAGTCAGAGGGCTATTCAGACGCGCGTGGCGTTTACAGCGCCCGCACTGCGGTGGCCAACTACTACCAAGAGCATGGCCTGAAAATCGACGTCGACCAGGTGTGGCTGGGCAACGGCGTCTCGGAGCTGATCGCCATGGTGCTGAGCGCCATGATCAACGCGGGGGACGAAATCTTGATCCCGGCACCCGACTACCCGTTGTGGACGGCCCAGGCCACACTCTGCGGCGCCGAGGTGGTCCATTACCTGTGTGACGAGGCGAACGACTGGAACCCAGATGTCGCCGACATCGCCGCCAAGATCACACCCAAGACGCGCGCCATCGTGTTGATCAACCCGAACAACCCGACCGGCGCCGTCTATGATCGCAAGACGGTGCAGGCCGTCGTCGATTTGGCCAGGGCCCACAATCTGATCGTCTTGTCGGACGAGATTTACGAGAAGATCATCTATTCAGGCGAGCACACCTACACCGCCGAATTGACGGGCTCCGACGTGTTGTGCCTGACATTCTCGGGTCTGTCGAAGGCCTACCGGGCGTGCGGCTACCGGGCCGGCTGGGTGGTTGCCACGGGGCCGCTGGCGGCGGCATCCGGGTTGCTGGACGGGCTGAACTTGCTTGCCAACATGCGGATGTGTGCCAATGTGCCGGCCCAGCACGCCATCCAAACGGCGCTTGGCGGGCATCAATCCGTCGACGCGTTCTGTGTGCCAGGTGGGCGTTTCTACGACCAGCTCCAACTGGCACATGAGTTGCTCGTCCAGATACCGGGCGTCACCTGCGTGCCGGCCAGCGGCGCGCTGTACCTATTCCCGCGCCTTGACCCAGCCGTCTACCCGATCGACGACGACGAGGCCTGGGCGCTAGATCTTTTGCGCGCGGAGAAGATCCTCGTCAGCCACGGACGAGGCTTCAACTGGCCCAACCCTGATCACTTCCGGCTTGTTGCACTGCCTGAAGAAGAGGTACTGCGCGACGCCATCGGCCGGCTGTCCAACTTCCTTGCCACGCAGCGGTAGGAATTTCGCTTTGGGTGTTATGAAACGCCCCGTCCGACCGTCTTTATTGATGTGTGTTGTCGCAGCAACGGCCAATAAGGGTTGGTCCGATGCTGCGGCAGGGGATAGCGCGCAGTCGCCCTAGGGAGAGCGAAGGGTGAGGCAGAAATGCCTCACCCTCTAAAGGCGAAAGCGAACAGACTAGAGAAAAGCAGGACAACACGGGGTAAGCTCGTCAGGTGGCCATGGATGATTTGGCATTGCTTGACGACGCTGCCCTGCTTGGGAGGGCCAGGGACGGTGTCGATGGAGCATTCGAGACGCTGTGGACGCGGTATTACGCGTCAGCGTTCAACTATGCCAAAACGAGGGTCGGGGGACGCGGCTTTGACGCGGACGAGGTTGTCACCGATGCCTACACCAGAATCTGGCGATCGCTTAATGACGGACGCGGACCGTCAACCAATTTCCGGGCTTACCTATATGCGGCCATCCGAACGGTGGCTTGGGACAGGGCCATACGCACGGATCAGTCGCTGGATGACGCTGGAGACCTGGCGGCGCCGCAGTTGGACGAGCCCAGCAGCGACGATGACACGGTGGCGCGGTGCTTCTATGCACTCAACGAGCGGTACAGGACGGTGCTGTGGCTCAGTGCTGTCGAGGGGTACAAGCCGGCGGAAATCGGCAAGGCTTTGGGCATCGATGCCCGCAATGCTTCAGTGCTCATCATGCGGTCGAAGGAGTCCTTCCGCAAGATGTACATGGGTGAAACAAGCAATTTGGGAGACGATGTGAGCGAAGACGATGCGCAGGCGAGGCCGCCGTCTGGGGTGCCCCAGACAGCGTCCAAACCTAAGGCGACCAGCGCTTTGGGTCGCCATTTACTTGGAGGGGTTGCAGGGCTTACAGTCGCCCAAGCCGCAGTTGCCGGGGCAAATTGGGCATCGGCTGCGGTTATAGTCAATCCACCATCTATGCCGGCCAGCATTATGTTGGCGGCCGGTGCTGCCGCAGCCGGGGGGGCTGCGGCAGCTTCCGGCAGTTCTGGCGCGACCGCGGGGTCGGGCTCGGCTGGCGCATCCTCAGGTGGGTCATCTGGTGGCGCATCGGGCGGAGCGTCCGCTGGGGCGGCAAGTGGTGGCGCGTCCACCGGCACAATGGTGGCTGTCGGTGTGGCTGTAGTGGCCGTCATCGGTGCGGCGGCTTTAGGCATCAGCGCACTGGTCAGGTCGAATGGCCCCAACCCGGCGCCTCCGCCAGTCGTCACCCAGACGTCGACGACGGCTCCGCCGTCCACAACCACGACGCCGCCGGCCACCACACCGTCCGAGTCTCCTACGCCCGAGACGCCATCAGCGACGTCGACGACCCAGCCACCTCGCTCAACCACTACTACCCAGCCGCCGGTGAATCCACCTCCGCCACCCCCCACCACTACCCAGCCGCCGCCCACCGTCGACCCGACTGTGCCGTGGATCACCGACGGGTCGCAGTGCACCGGCTCTGATCAGTGGTACGGCCCATGGCCGGACGGTCCGTTCACCCATTGCCCGGCGTGATAGGCACCACCCGCTAATATCTTGAGCGTGGATCTAATAGTGGTAGGCGCCGGTCCTTCCGGCTGCGCGGCGGCATTGACGGCGGCTCGTGCTGGCCTTGACGTGCTTCTTCTGGACAAAGCCGCAGCGATGCCCCGCGCGAAAACATGTGGCGACGCGTTGACGCCAAGGGCTGTGGCTGCGCTGGCTGCCTTGGGCTTGGACATCCCGGCTCATTGGCACAGGTCGCAGGGCATCGCCGTCTATGGTGACCACAACGGCCCATTTGTCTTCGAGTGGCCAGCCTCGTCCGGTTTGCCGACAGTGTCTTGTACGGTGCCGCGTTCCGAGTTTGATTACTTCATGCTTCAGGCAGCGCAGGCGGCCGGCGTCAAGGTCCGTCTGGGCGTGGCGATTCATGGGCCGATCACCGACGGCAGCCGGGTGGTTGGTGTCAGTGGCAATGGTGAAATCTGGTTGGCGCCGGTCGTCATAGATGCCACGGGCGCGTCCGCCCGTCTTGGCGTACCGGCCGGTATGCCGCGCCTGACGCAGCGTCCGATGGGAGTGGCGGCCCGCGGCTACATGCGCGCGCTTGGCCCCCAGGCGCCGGAGGAGAAGTGGCTGCATTCGTGGTTGGCAATGCCCGAGCCAGACTCGCCGACGGAGACACGTCTGGTGGGCTACGGCTGGGTGTTCCCAATGGGGGACGGGCTTTACAACGTGGGCATCGGGCAGCTATCGACGGGCGCCACTTTTGCGCGGACTGACCATAAGGCGATGCTGGCGGATTGGGTCAAGACGCTGCCCGAGAAATGGGGCATGACCTGGGTGGACGCCGATGGCGCGCCGACTGACAAGCCGGAGGTTTTGAGCGCCGCCCTGCCGATGGGGCTGAACCGAAAGGTCGTGTACCGCAACGGCACGCTACTGGTGGGCGACGCCGCCGGCCTGGTAAGCCCGTATGACGGCGAGGGTGTGTCCTGGGGCATGGAGTCGGGCATCTGGGCGGGCGAAGCGGTTGCCGCCGCCAAGGCCGCGGGCTTCGGCACGCCCGAAGGCGAGCAGGCGTTGCAGGGGTATCACTGGCGCGTCAAGGCCGAGATCGGACGCTACTACCGCGGCGGCGTGGTGTTCACCAAGCTGATGGGCAACCCAACCGTCCTGGCTGCCTGCCTGAAGTACGGCCTGCCCCGCAAGTGGGTGATGCGCATTGTCAACAAGATGATGGCCGACCTGATAGCGCCGAAGGGTGGCCCCCTGGATGACAGAATCCTGCGTTTCCTGCTAAGGGTGGTCTTCCCCTAGGGCCGCCGACAAACCACCGGGGGTTATTGAGGTAGACTCGCTTGGGTCACACAAGCCGCCCCCCAGCGGACCTACCGGTCGACAAAGGAGATTCGTCCGTGAGCCCTTACATCCCAATTGTGGGTATGGTCGCCTTGGCGACGGTGTTCGTTGTTGCAGCCGTCGGACTGAGCGTCAAGGTTGGGCCGCGCCGCCGCAACCTCACCAAGGAAGACTCCTACGAGTGCGGCGTCGACCCGACGCCCGCGCCCGTCGGTGGTGGCCGTTTCTCGGTCAAGTACTACATAACAGCCATGCTGTTCATCATCTTCGACATTGAGATCGTCTTCCTGTACCCCTGGGCCGTCAGTTTCGACCGGCTGGGGCTCTTCGCAGTCGGCGCCATGGTGACTTTCATCGCGACGGTCTTCGTCGCGTATTTTTACGTGCTGCGCCGCGGCGGGTTGGAGTGGGACTGATGGGCTTGGAAGAACGCTTGCCATCTGGCATCATCTTGACGACCCTGGAGCAGGTGGCTGGCTGGACCCGCCGTACCTCGTTTTGGCCTCTGACAATGGGTTTGGCCTGCTGTGCCATCGAAATGATCAGCTACGGCGGCCCCCGCGCCGACGCCGGCCGTTGGGGCCAAGAGGTGTTCCGCGCCTCACCCCGCCAGGCCGATCTGATGATCGTTGCCGGCCGGGTCAGCCAGAAAATGGCGCCCCTGGTGCGTCGCCTCTACGACCAGATGGCCGACCCCAAATGGGTCATCGCGATGGGCGCCTGCTCGTCGTCGGGCGGCATCTTCAACAACTATGCGGTCGTGCAGGGAGTCGACCATGTCGTCCCCGTCGACATGTACCTGCCGGGGTGCCCACCCCGCCCCGACCAGTTGATGGACGCCGTGTTCAAGCTGAAGGAAAATGAAGTCTTCCACGCACCCATTGGGGCAGACGATGTGGCCAACCGCAAGGCAGTTGAGGCCGCCAAACTGGTAGCCACCCCGTTGGGCGCATTGAACCCGGTGACGGGTGACGACACGAAGGCGGTGACTCATGTCTGAAACGCCCCCGGACGCACTGCCGGTCGTCCCATTGCCGGACGTGCCGACCATCATCGACAGCCAGGAAGGCATCTGGGGCAACACCAGCCCCGACGTCTCGGGCTTCGGCGGGCTGGCCCGCCGCTATGACATGCCCGGCCAGGTGGCGCCGCCACTGGAAGGCTGGTTCGCCGTCGTCGATCAGGCGATCAGCGCCAAAGTGCCCGACGCCGTCTTGGCTCGTTTCGTCGACCGTGGCGAGTTGACGCTGCGGGTGCGCCCCGACCTTCTGCCAGAATTGGCGCGGGTGCTTCGTGACGACCCCTACCTGCGGTTCGAGGTCTGTGGGTCGGTGTCGGGGGTCCACTACCCGGCGCAGGTTGGCAGTGAACTGCACGCGGTGTATCACCTGCTGAGCATCACCCACAATCGGCGCCTGCGTCTCGAGGTGGCAGTGCCTGAAACGAACCCGCATGTGCCTTCAGTCACCGCCACATGGCCGATGGCAAACTGGCACGAGCGCGAAACCTACGACATGTTCGGCATCATTTTCGACGGGCACCCTGGACTCACCCGCATACTCATGCCGGACGACTGGGTGGGCTGGCCGCAGCGCAAGGACTACCCACTTGGTGGCATCGATGTGCAATTCAAGGGTGCCAGCACGCCGGCGGCCGACAATCGCAGGAGCTACGCCCGATGACCGACATTCACATGGAAAACCTGGGCAACCCCGACGAGTTCGTCGCCGGGGGAGCCGACTGGGAAGATATCGTCACCGCCGCCAGGCAGAGGGCTGACGACACCATCGTCGTCAACATGGGCCCGCAGCATCCGTCCACGCATGGTGTGCTGCGCCTCGTGCTAGAGCTGGACGGCGAGACCGTCATCGGCGCCCGCCCCGCGATCGGGTTCTTGCACAGCGGCATCGAAAAGACCACCGAGTTCCGCAGCTGGACGCAAGCGTGCGTGCTGCTGACGCGCACCAGCTACGTGGCGGGCATGCACAACGAGGCGGTCTATTCGTTGGCCGTCGACAAACTGTTGGGCATCACGGCCGAGATGCCGGCCCGGGCCAACGCCTTGCGCGTCCTGATGATGGAGGTCAACCGCATCGCCTCGCACTTGACGGCGGTTGGTGCCTGTGGCCTCGAACTGGGCGCCACCTCCGTCCAAGAGGTCTGCCTGCGCGAACGCGAAAGAGTGCTGGAATTCACCGAGGCCGTCACTGGTTTGCGCATGAACAACGCCTACATCCGCCCCGGCGGTGTGGCCGTCGACCTGCCCGTCAACGGCGTCGACCTGATACGCGAACTTGTGAAGCAACTGCGCAAGAACCTGCCCGAAGTTGGCCAGTTCACGCTGGAAAACCCCATCTTCAAAGCCCGCCTGCAAGGAGTGGGCTACATGGATCTGACGCAGTGCATGAGCCTGGGAATGTCCGGTCCCGTGCTGCGCGCCACCGGCTACCCGTGGGACTTGCGCAAGACGCAACCGTACTGCGACTACGAGACATACGACTTCGACGTGTGCACAGCCGACACCTGCGATTCGTACGGCCGGTGGGTCATCCGTCTCAACGAGATGGAAGAGTCCGTCAAGATCATCGAGCAATGCGCAGTCAAACTGGAGGCCACAGCCGGGCAGCCGTACCGCATTGAGGACGCCCGGCTGGCAGCCACATCGGATCTGTCCGTGGCCGCCGACGGCCAGGGCAACTCCCTGGCCCACGTCAAACACATCATGGGCGACTCGATGGAAGGCCTGATTCACCACTTCAAGCGCAACACCCAAGGTTTCACAGTGCCACCTGGCCAGGTGTATCAGGCGATCGAGGCTCCGCCAGGCGAGTTGGGTTGTCACGTCGTCTCCGACGGTGGGGCACGTCCGTACCGCGTACACATGCGCGACCCAGGGTTCAATGCCTTGCAGGCCGTGCCGATGGTCTGCGAGGGTGGCATGTTGTCGGACGCCGTCGTGGCTCTGGGCAGCCTGGATACCGTGATGGGAGGTGTCGACCGATGAGTGAACGGGCCTATGAAGCCACACCGAAAGAGGTGCTGCCGCACGACTTCGATGAGAAGGGCAGCATCGACTGGACGGACGAGTCGACGGCTATCAACCAGAAGACGATGGACGAACTGCGCGAACTGGCCGGCCGTTACCCGCGGCCTCGGTCAGCGCTGATGCCGATGCTGCACCTGGTGCAATCGGTTGATGAGCGGATCAGCCCGGCTGGTGTTCGGGCCTGTGCCGATATTCTCGGCATCCCCGTCGCCGAGGTTGTGGGTGTCGCCACCTTCTACACGCAGTTCCGTCGTCACCGCGGCGGCCAGCATCACGTGGGCGTTTGCCGTACCGCGCTGTGCGCCGTCATGGGCGGCGACGAGATCATGGCGGCCGTCGAACAGCACCTGGGCATCGGCGACGACGAGGTGACGCCGGACGGCAAGTTCTCGCTCGAATCGGTCGAGTGCAACGCCGCCTGCGACTACGCGCCGGTGATGATGATCGACTGGGAATTCATGGACAACATGACCCCAGGCAAAGCAATCGCCGCGCTCGACGACCTGGCAGCGGGCAAGCCCGTCAAGTCAACCCGCGGGCCGGTGCTGCCAGGCTGGGCTGCCAACGAGCGCATGCTGGCCGGTTTCGACGACGGGTTGGCTGACGATGGCCCGGCCGCCGGAGAGCCATCGCTGGCCGGGTTGAAGATCGCTCGCGCCAGAGGCTGGAAGGCGCCCGCGGCACCGAAACACAAGGCGGCCGCGCCGTCGGAGGCGAAGGGGGCGGGCGCATGACCGACACCCTTACCCCGATACTGTCCCAGACCTGGGACAAGCCAATGTCGTGGAAGCTCGACACCTACCGTGCGAACGGCGGCTATGACGGGCTGAAAAAGGCGCTAAGCATGGCGCCCGCCGACGTCATGAAGACCGTCATCGATTCCGGTCTACGCGGCCGCGGCGGCGCGGGCTTCCCGACCGGCACGAAGTGGAGCTTCATACCCCAAGACAACCCCAACCCGAAGTATCTCGTCGTCAACTGCGACGAGTCCGAGCCCGGCACCTGCAAGGACGTACCGATGCTGATGGCCTCACCGCAGCTTGTTGTGGAAGGCTCGCTCATCGCCTGCTACGCCGTCGGCGCGCACGAGGCCTACATTTATGTGCGCGGCGAGGTGGCCCACGTCATCCGGCGCGTCCGGGCGGCGGTCAAGGAGGCCTACGCGGCCGGCCTGTTGGGCAAGAACATTATGGGCTCGGGCTTCGACTGCGACATCGTCGTACACGCCGGTGCCGGTGCCTACATTTGCGGCGAAGAAACGGCCCTGCTCAGCTCCCTCGAAGGTTTCCGCGGGCAGCCCCGGTTGCGTCCGCCCTTCCCGGCGGTGGCCGGCCTTTATGCCAGCCCGACCGTCGTCAACAACGCTGAGTCGATCTGCTCGGTGCCGGCCATCTTGGTCAACGGCGCCGAATGGTACGCCGCAATGGGCACCGAAAAGTCGAAGGGCTCCATGCTCTACTCGCTGTCGGGCCACGTCGCCCACCCCGGGCAGTACGAGGCGCCGCTGGGCACGACGATGCGCACGTTGCTTGACCTGGCCGGCGGCATCCGCCCCGGCCATCAGCTCAAGTTCTTCACCCCGGGCGGTTCGTCGACGCCGATCTTCACGCCAGCGGAACTGGACGTCCCCCTCGACTATGAGGCGGTCAGTGCTGCCGGTTCGATCCTCGGCACGAAGGCCTTGCAGGTGTTCGACGAGACAACCTCGGTGGTGCGAACCACCCTGCGTTGGACGCAGTTCTACCAGCACGAGTCGTGCGGCAAGTGCACGCCCTGCCGGGAAGGCAACTGGTGGCTCGTCCAGGTGTTGGGACGTCTGGAGGCGGGCCAGGGCCAGCCGGGTGATGTCGACAAGCTGCTCAGCATCACCGACCAGATGTCGGGTCTGAGCTTCTGCGTGCTGGCCGATGGTGCGGTGGCCTGCGTCACCAGTGCCGTCAAGCATTTCCGTGACGAGTTCGAGGCCGGTTACCACACCCCGGCTTGGGAGTTGTTCCCCTACGAGAAATCGACGCTTTGGGCCAGTGAAGTGGCCCGTTCAGCGAAGCGAGGTGCGGCATGACAGACGTGACGCTTCACATTGACAATGTCGCCGTGACCGTGCCCAAGGGCACCAAGGTGATACGGGCGGCCGAGTCGGTTGGTATCGATATTCCGCGTTTCTGCGACCATCCGCTGCTCGACCCGGTGGCGGCTTGCCGTCAGTGCATGGTTGACGTGCCGGACGCCGGCAACGGCCGGGGCATGAAGCCGCAGCCCGCCTGCGCGCTGGACGCCATGGACAACATGGTCATCAAGACGGCGGTCACATCAGACGTGGCCCGCAACGCCCAAGAGGGCATGCTGGAGTTCCTGCTGATCAACCATCCGCTCGATTGCCCCATGTGCGACAAGGGCGGCGAATGCCCGCTGCAAAACCAGGCCGTATCAAGCGGCCGGGGTGAATCCCGCTACGGCGGCATCAAGCGCACCTACCCGAAGCCCACAAGGCTCACCGACATTCTGCTGCTCGACCGCGAGCGCTGCGTGCTTTGCCAGCGCTGCACGCGCTTCGGCGAACAGATCAGCGGCGACCAGCTACTGTCGCTCGTCGAGCGGGGTGCCGCCAGCCAGATCGGAACCAACCCGGAAGGTGACCAGGTCAGCTACTTCAGCGGCAACCTGGCCCAGATTTGCCCGGTCGGCGCCATCACATCGGCCGACTACCGCTTCCAGTCCCGGCCTTTCGACCTGGTCTCGACCACAACAACATGCGACAACTGCGCCGCCGGTTGCTCGCTGCGGGTCGATCAGCGTCACGGCGACGTGCGCCGCCGCTTGGCCGCCACGAACATGGACGTCAACGAGGAGTGGAACTGCGACAGGGGACGGTTCGGTTTCCGCTCGGAGTCCGACGTCTTGACGTCCCCGCTGGTGCGGGTTGACGGCGAACTACAGCCGGCGTCTTGGCCGCAAGCCTTGAGTGCGGCAGCCACCGGGTTGAAGATCCTTAACTGTCAGGTGGGTGTTATCCCCGGCGGCCGGCTGACCATGGAAAACGCGTTGGCATACGCGCGTTTTGCCAGGGAGGTCCTAGGAACGGCCAGTATCGACGCCCGGGCCCGTCGCGGGGCCAGCGCCGAGGAGGCCGACTTCCTGCAGCGCCAGGTGCGCGGGGTGGGAGTCACCTACGCCGACCTGGAGGCAGCCCGTCAGGTGGTTCTGGTGGCGCTGGAGCCGGAAGACGAATGCCCGATGATCTTCCTGCGGCTGCGCAAGGCCGTTCGAAAGGCTGGCCTGAGTGTCACGACGCTTGCCCCAGTGGCGTCTACCGGGTCGGCGAAACTCAAGGCAACAGTTGTGCCTACGGCACCAGGTGACGAGGCATCAGCGCTGGCCAACCTGAAGATGGACGCCAACACCATCGTCCTGGTGGGGGAGCGGGCCGGTGGTCTGCCAGGCATTTTGACGGGTGTTGAGGCGGCCGTCCAAGCTGCTGGGGCCCGGCTGGCTTGGGTACCGCGTCGTGCAGGCGAACTGGGCGCGCTGGTTGCCGGGTGCCTGCCATCGGGCAAGGGTTTGGCCGTCGACGAAATGCTGGCGCAGGCCGCCCAGGGCAAGCTCGGCCTGGTGCTGGGTGGCGTCGATCTGGATGACCTGGCTGACCCGGTTGCGGCCCGTCAGGCCTTGGTACAGGCGCCTTTCGTGGTCAGTTTGGAAGCCCGCCCGAGCGCTGCCACCGAACTTGCCGACGTGGTGCTGCCGGTTGCACCGCTGGTGCAGCAGGCGGGCACATTCATGGACTGGACGCTGACCACGCGGCCCGTCGAGCCAGTTTTGAAGCCTCAGCCCATGACCGATCGCCGGGTGTTGGCCGAATTGGCCCGCCGCCTAGGTGCCGATCTTGGCCTGCCAAGCTTCGCCGCCGCACACGCAGCAGCCGAGCAGCTCGTCGCGGCACGAGGCGGGCTCGCTCGTGTGCCCGGGTCGCACCACAAACCCGCGGCGGCGTCCGGTGCTCATGACGGCGCGCTGGTCCTTGCCACATGGCGCACCCTGCTGACGCCAGCTTCCCGGTGTCTCGACGGCGCCGATGTGACGGCCCGTCCCGCCACCGTCGTCGTCGGTTCGAAAGCGGCGGCACAAGCCAGGCTTACTGCCGGCACCCCGATTGTGGTGCGCGGACCGGGCGGGGCCGCGCTGACGGCACCCCTGGTTGTCGACCTGTTTGCTGCGGCCGGCGTCGTCTGGGCTCCCGATGCGCCTTGGGCGCCCGGCACCCCGGTCACACTGGAACCGGCATCAACTACACCAACATCGGATGGCCAAGGAGGTGAACGATGAACGATCCTTGGTGGCTCGTGGTCATAAAGATTGTCGTCGTCTTCGTCGGCTTGCTCACCTGGACGATCTTCAACGTCTGGTTTGAGCGTCGCGAACTCGGCAAGATGCAGAACCGTCTCGGCCCAGTCATGAACGGCCCCCTGGGGCTCGGGCAGGCGGTCGGCGACGGGCTCAAACTGCTGTTCAAGGAAGACTTCCGGCCGGCCAAGACCGACGGCATTGTCTTCAACCTGGCGCCCTACCTGACGGCGGTGGCGGCCTTCACCATGTGGACGGTAATACCCATTGGCGGGCAGGTCACCATTTTCGGGCACGTGACGAAACTGCAGATCGCCGATTTCCCTGTTTCCATGATCTTCGTCATGGCGATTTCGGGTCTGGGCATCTATGGGCTGGTGCTGGCCGGTTGGGCCAGTTCCAGCACCTACTCGCTGTTCGGCTCAATGCGGGCGACAGCGCAGCTTATCTCTTACGAGATCGCCATGGGCCTGTCGATCGTTGCGGTGGCAATGTACGCCAGCTCGATGTCGATGGGCGACATCGTGGGTGCGCAGTCGTCGACGATGCACTTCGGCAGCCTCAATGTGCCGCTACCCGGCTGGTATGGGCTGATCCTGTTGCCCAGCTTCATCACCTACGTCATCTCGATGTTCGGCGAGACCAACCGTCTGCCCTTCGACCTGGCCGAGTGCGAGTCGGAGTTGCTGAGCGGCCACATCACCGACTATTCGGGCTTCCGCTACGCCATCTACTTCCTGGCCGAGTACATCAACGTCGCCACCGTGTGCGCCGTAGCCACCACGCTGTTCCTGGGTGGCTACCGGGCGCCTTGGCCGTTCAATGTGCTTTGGGGCGGGGCTCTCGACCAGGGTTGGTTCACCGTCATCTGGTTCTTGCTGAAGGTGCAGGTGCTGATCTTCATCGTCGTGTGGGCCAGGGCCGCGCTGCCCAGGTTCCGCTACGACCACTTCATGTCGCTCGGCTGGAAGGTGCTGATACCGGCCAACCTGGGCTGGATCACCCTGATCGGCGTCTATCACAAGGCATTGAACGGGTCGCTGCCAATGTATGTGCTGATCATCACAGCAGTGATAATCGCTGCGATCGTGCTGGCCGCGGTCTGGGCCAGCGATCGGCGCGGGGCGGCTGAAGAAAAGCGATCCCATACACAGACGGGCTCGACAGGCGATTTCGATGCCTTCGCAGGCGGCTACCCGGTGCCACCGATGCCGGGTGTTCAGTTACCCGAGTTGGCTGGGCTGGTGCCGGCAGCACTGGAGTACGAGGGCCAGGTGGCCTCCGCTCGCCGCACGGCCGACGAGACGGAAGGGGGCGACTGACATGGGCGCTTGGTCAGGTTTTTGGATCACGTTCAAGACGATGTTCCGTCCCACCTTCACGCAGGGCTACCCGCAGAAGGGCAAAGAAAAGATCACGGCACCGCGTTTCCATGGCCGTCATCAACTGAACCGCTGGCCAGACGGGCTCGAGAAGTGTGTGGGGTGCGAATTGTGTGCCTGGGCCTGCCCGTCCGACGCCATCTACGTTGAGGGTGGCGCCAACACCGACGAGGCCCGCTATTCGCCCGGTGAACGGTACGGGCGCGTCTACCAGATCAACTACCTGCGCTGCGTTTTCTGCGGTTTGTGCATCGAAGCGTGCCCCACAAGGGCGTTGACGATGACGAACGAGTTCAAGCTGGCGGACCGGACGCGGGAATCGCTGATCTACACGAAGGACGAGTTGCTGGCGCCGTTGTCGGCCGGCATGACGGCACCACCGCACCCGCGCCTGTTGGGCAGCGAGAAAGACTATTACGCCGGGCTGCCGGACGTCGGCGACGTCGACACCCGGGTGCCAGCTTCTTCGGCAGTCATGGGGGGTGAAGCATGATTGGTATGACCGTCAGCCTGACCGCCATAACGTTCTGGGTGTGTGCCCCGATCATGGTGGTGTTGGGCTTCGGTATGGTGCTGGCCCGCAAGGTTGTTCATTCAGCCTTGTGCCTGGCCGGATTGATGGTGGCACTGGGTGTGCTTTACGCCAGCATCAACGCACCCTTCCTATTCGTCGCCCAGTTGATCGTCTACACCGGCTCGGTGATGATGCTGTTCCTGTTCACCATGATGCTGATTGGCGTAGACACGGCCGACGAGTTGAAAGAGACCATCAAAGGCCAGCGGGTGTCGGCGATCGTCATCGCGGTGGCCCTGGCCGGGTTACTCGGGTTCACCGTGCTGCACGCCATCGTGGGCCAAAGTGGTGGGCTGTCTGTGATCAACAACGCGGCCGGGGGCAATGCCCAAGCCGTTGCCCAGTTGATCTTCGGACGTTACGCGGTGGCCTTCGAGGCCGCGTCCGCCCTGGTCATCACCGCAGCGCTTGCGGCCATGGTGTTGTCGCACGCCGAACGGTTGACACCGAAAGAACGCCAGCGTGAGCGCGCCGACCGTCGTGTGCGGCAATTCGCCAGCGACGCGCTTCCGGTGGCGCCCGATCCTGCGCCCGGCGTCTATGCCCGTCACAACGCGGCCACCTATCCGGCCCTGCTGCCCGACGGCACGGCGGCACCGGGTTCCGTCGCCCCCGCACTGGAGGCGCGCGGACAGGCCGTGCTCGCCGAACCGGCACTGAAGTTGCCGGCCCAGTCGCTGCACAATCGGTTGGCGGCCCAAGCCACTGAGCTGGACGGGCAACCGCGGCTGATGGCAGACCTGCCAGATGCCGCGCCGGCGCTGACGGCCAAGGCCGATGACGCCGAAGACCAGGAGGCGGCGAAATGAACGAGAACTACTACCTGGTGTTGGCCGCCATACTTTTCGCTATCGGCGTGGCCGGTTTCTTGACGCGGCGCAACGCGCTGCTGATCTTCATGTCCATCGAGTTGATGCTCAATGCCGCCAACCTGACCCTGGTGACCTTCGCGGATGCCTTGGGTGACTTGACTGGCCAAATCATGGCCTTCTTTGTCATGGTGGTTGCGGCGGCCGAGGTGGTTGTCGGCCTTGCCATCATCATCACTATCGCAAGGTCGTTGCACACCGCCAGCATCGACGCTTCGAGTTGGTTGAGGCGCTGATATGACTGGTGGAGTAACTGGTGCGGTCGGCCTGGCATGGTTGCTGGTGCTGATTCCTTTCGCTGCGGCCGCTGTGCTGCTGCTGATCGGCAAGGCGGGGGACAAGTGGGGCCATTGGCTCGGCGTGGCCGGCCTGGTAGCGCCCTTCGGTTTGGC
Source organism: Propionibacteriaceae bacterium (assembly GCA_009781145.1). Classification (GTDB taxonomy): domain Bacteria; phylum Actinomycetota; class Actinomycetes; order Propionibacteriales; family Propionibacteriaceae; genus WRGV01. The sequence goes on from WQYR01000001.1 coordinate 83,127, forward strand.
CGTGGCCATGCTGGCGCAAATGCTTTCGAACAGCGGGGTGGAAAGCTACTTCGTCAAATGGTTCGTCTGGATTCAAGCTGGTTCGCTGAGGGTTGACGCCGGCTTGCAGGTTGACCATCTGAGCCTGGCATTCGTGCTGCTGGTGACGGGGGTTGGCTCGCTGATCTTCATCTACGCTGTTGCGTACATGGCCCACGACCCGGGGCGGCGCCGCTTCTTTGGTTTCCTCAACATCTTCGCCGGCTCGATGCTGCTGCTGGTGCTGGCCGACAACTACGCCTTGTTGTTCGTCGGCTGGGAGGGTGTGGGCCTGGCGTCCTACCTGTTGATTGGGTTCTGGCAGCAGAAGCCGTCCGCGGCGCTGGCCGCCAAGAAGGCCTTCATCATGAACCGCATCGGCGACCTGGGCTTGCTGAGCGCGATGGCCTTGCTGTTCGCCCATATCGGCAGCGTCAACTTCGTCGCCGTCGGCCCGGCCGTGGCCGGTGGCGGAACGTGGGTTGCCCTGGTCGGGTGCCTGCTGCTGCTTGCGGCCTGCGGCAAATCGGCGCAGTTCCCGCTGCAATCCTGGCTGCTCGACGCTATGGAGGGTCCCACCCCCGTGTCGGCGCTCATCCACGCGGCGACGATGGTCACCGCGGGCGTCTACCTGGTGGTGCGCAGCCAATTCGTCTTCACCGTCAGCCCTGTGGCCATGTGGGCGGTCGCGATCGTCGGCGTGGTGACGCTGCTGATCGGCGCCTGGATCGGCACGGCGAAAGCCGACATCAAGAAGGTGTTGGCCGGGTCGACGATGAGCCAAATCGGCTACATGATGCTGGCCGCGGGTTTGGGCCCGGCCGGGGCGGCATTCGCCATTTTCCACCTGCTGACGCACGGCGATTTCAAGGCCAACCTCTTCCTCGGGGCAGGGTCGGTCATGCACGCCATGAATGATGACGTCGACATGATGCACTTCGGTGCGCTGCGCAAAGTGATGCCGTGGACATTCCTGACCTTTGCCTGCGGCACGCTGGCGCTGATCGGTTTCCCCTTCATTTCCGGCTACTACAGCAAGGACCACATCATCACAGCCGCCTTTGACAAGTCGCCGGTGTTGGGTGCGCTCGCTCTGCTGGGTGCCGTCGTCACTGCCTACTACATGACGCGTCTGGTCATCTTGACGTTCTTCGGCGAAAAGCGCTGGGAAGACGGCGTCCACCCGCATGAGGCCCCAGGCCTGATGCTGGTGCCGATGGTCATCTTGGCCATCGCCTCGCTTGCGGCCGGCGCGTTCTTGAACACCCGCATCATCGGGTGGCTGTCGCCGGTGACGGGTGAGCCGGCCGAGATTCCGCACGGGCTTTTCGAGTTCACGTGGGTGACTGGTGCGGCCGTTGCGGCGCTGGTTGTCGGTGTGTTGGCGGGCTGGCTGGTGTATCGCCGCGGGCCGGTCAACGAGTCGAACTTCCTACTGCGGGCCGCTGACGCCGAACTGGGCGCCAACGCCGTGGGCGATGTGGTCGTCAAGGCCAGTGACGGCGTCGCCGACTCCGTCGGAATCATTGATCGTTACCTCGTCGACGGTGGGGCACGCGGCGTCTACCGCGCGGGCATCGGGTTGTCGACCTGGGTTCGTGGCCTGCAAAACGGAAAGGTTCGAAGTTACGGGCTGATGATGGGTGTCGGTGTGGTTGTTATTCTTGTGGCCGTCGTCGTGGCAGGGCAGGTGATCTGACATGCCGTGGCTAACAGTAATCGGATTGCTGCCGCTGGTCGGCGCGCTGGTGACGACTCTGGTCAAGGGTCACTCACGGGTGCCGATCGGATTCGTCTTCGCCGCCGTCACCTTCGGGCTGAGCGCCTGGGCGATCGGTGCGCGCGCTTCGCTGGACGAATCGTACACATGGATACCGCAGATCGGCGCCCACTACGCGTTGCGCATGGACGGGCTGAGCGCTCTGCTGGTGATAGTGACCACATTCGTGACGGCCATCGTCATTCTGACCAGGTGGAAGACGCAGCGTTGGTTCAATTTGCCGCCGCTGGCGCTGGCGCTGGAAAGTGCCGCGTTGTTCACGTACCTGGCCAACGACATCCTCATCTTCTTCATCGCCTTCGAGGTGACGCTGATACCGATGTACTTCCTGATCGCCTCGGGTGGCAAACCTAAGCGGTCGGCGGCGGCGCTGAAGTTCCTGTTGTTCTCCTTGGCCGGTGGTTTGGTTCTGCTGGGCGGTGTCATCTATGTCATGGCAATCGCCCCCTCTGGGCTGTCGTTCAGTGACCTGTCTGGGTTGGCGATGACACCAGGTGCCGAGAAGGTGCTGTTCCTCGTCTTCTTCGTGGCCTTCGCCTTCAAGTCACCGCTGGTGCCGCTGCACCCCTGGCTGCCCGACGCTGTCGAACAGGCCAGGCCGGCGGCGTCGGTCCTGTTGGTCGGCGTGCTGGACGGCATCGGTCTTTACGGAATGGTGCGCTTCTGCGTGGGCATCACACCGGGCGGTGCAACTTGGGCGGCCTACGGCATTGAGATAGCAGCCTTGGTGACAGTGGTCTACGGCGCCTTCGCTGCAATAGCCTCGCGCAGTCTGATGCGCATGGCGGCCTTCACATCGATAAGCCACGCGGGCTTCATGGTGCTTGGCTTGTTCGCTTTCACCAGCGCCAGCGTGAGCGGCGCCATGACTTATGTGGCGGCGCACGCGCTGAGCGCTACGGCGCTGATTCTGGCTGCCGGTTGGGCCGTCAAGCGGCGCGGCGACGACCTCACCAAGGGCGCGTTCGGCGGTTTGGCCCGTCGAGCCCCGGTTCTGGCCGGTGTGTTCCTGGTGTCTGGTTTGGCCACGCTGGCGTTGCCGGGCACGGCCAATTTTGCGGCAGAGCTTTCGATAATCATTGGAGCTTGGGGCCGTCACCCCGTGCTGGTGGCCGTCGCGCTGCTGGCAGTGCTGGGTGCCGGCGTCTACGTCATGTGGGCATATCAGCGCGTCTTCACCGGTGCCGCGGATGTTGCTGTGGACGAGATGCAACCTGAGGGTGCCCCGCAGTTAGGTGATATCCGGCCAACATCACGTTGGGCCGCCGGTTTGGCACTGGTTGGGGTGATCGCCTTCGGCGTGTTCCCGGGTGCTATCCAGAACCTGGTGTCCGACACCGCTACGCAAACAATGTCGGTGGCCCAGATGAGCGATCCTGAGGGAGGTCGGTGACATGGCATACATAGCCCTATTGCCCCTGCTGGTAGTTGCCCTCGGCGCTCTGGTTGGCGTGCTGCTGGAGGCGCTGGTGCCGCGTCGGCACCGCTTCGTCACCCAGGCATGGTTCACGGCCGCCATCGTCGTGGTGGCGCTGGTGCGCGTCATCATCAACTGGAAGACGCCGTCTTCTCGCGTGTTGGCCGGTAATCTGTCGGTCAGCCTCGATAACGCCACCTTGATCGTCTGGGCCGGGCTTTTGCTGTTCGCGCTCGGTTCCGTCGTCTTGGCGGCGCAACGTTTCGGCGGGGTCTCGTCGTTCACGCCAATGGCGGTCGCGGCCCCAGGGTCGTCCGACGAGCAGACCGCTGAGGCCGAGGGTGTTGAGCACACCGAGATATTCCCGCTGATGCTGTTCTCGTTGACCGGCATGCTGCTGTTTCCGGCGGCAACTGATCTGCTGACGGCTTTCATCGGCCTGGAGGTTCTGTCGCTGCCGCTTTATCTGATGACAGCACTGGCCCGGCGTCGTCGCCTGTTAAGCCACGAGGCGGCTTTGAAGTACTTCCTGCTCGGCGCCTTCAGTTCGGCTATCTTCTTGTACGGCGCGGCGTTGACCTACGGTTTCGCCGGTGGCGCGGACTATTCGGCCATCGACCGGGCTATCAGCCTTGGTCTGGCGCGTCAACCGTTGCTTCTGGCGGGCTTTGCGCTGCTGATGGTGGGCCTGCTGTTCAAGGTTGGTGCGGTGCCATTCCACGCCTGGGTGCCAGACGTGTATACCGGGGCGCCCACGCCGCTGACGGCCTACATGGCGGTCGGCACCAAGGTCGCGGCCTTTGGCGCGCTGATCCGCGTGCTCTACGTGGCGTTCGGTGGCCTTTCATGGACGTGGGCGGTGCCGCTGGGCATTGTGGCGGTGCTGACAATGGGTTTGGGCGCCATCTTCGGCTTGACGCAAACCAACATCAAACGCCTGATGGCATACTCGTCAATCGCCCATGCCGGCTTCGTCCTGGTGCCGATTGCGGCGGCCTTGGCGGTCACCACGGTTGGGGCGTTGAGCTCGATGACTGCCGCCGTGTACTACCTGGCTTCTTACGGGCTGGCCACTTTGGGTGCTTTTGCCGTCATCATGCTGGTGCGGGACGGCACCGGCGAGGCGCCAGACCTGGCGTCGTGGGCAGGGCTGGGCCGTCGTCACCCCTGGGTGTCTGCCGCGATGACACTGTTCCTTTGCTCATTGGCCGGCATCCCGGCGACTGCCGGTTTCATCGGCAAGCTGGACGCCTTCGTCGTCGCTTGGCGCGGGGGCCTGGCCTGGCTGGTGATCCTTGGGCTGGCGTTCTCGCTTGTGGCCTTGGGCTTCTACATGCGCATCGTGCTGGTGATCTGGTTCGGCAAGCCGTCCATCGAACGGGCGGCGTCAGACTCCGCAGACACCCCCGATCAGCCGGCGGATATCGTCAAGGTGCCGGTGTCGCTTGGCATCCTGATGGCGCTGTGCGCGGTGGCCACACTGATCGGTGGGCTGGTACCCAATTACTTCACCCACTTCGCGAGCTTGGCGGGGCAAATGCTCCGGTAACATAGGGGGGTATCAACAACGATGCCCTTGCTAGACAGGAGACGGCCGATGGCCGGTGATACGACTGGTGACACCTCGGCGTGGCTTGCCCGCGTCGAATCGAAGCTGGCTGCCATAACGCAGGCCGACAGCCCGTTCGTCACCGATGCGTCGCATCACATCTTGATTGCCGGTGGCAAACGGCTGCGCCCGCTGCTGGTGGATCTGACATCGCAGATCGGTGATGGGCCGGTTGATCAAGACAACCTAGATTCGGCCGCGCTGGTGGTGGAGCTGACCCACGTCGCCAGCCTGTATCACGACGACGTGATGGATGAGGCGGTGCTGCGTCGCGGCGTCGAATCGGCGAATCTTCGCTATGGCAATACCGTCGCGATCTTGACCGGCGACTATCTTTTCGCGCGGGCATCCTGGTTGGTTGCGACCCTGGGCACCGAGTTTGTGGCGCTGCAGGCCGAAACATTCGCCCGGATGGTCCAAGGCCAGATCGCCGAGTTCAAGGGCCCCGCCACCGGCGAGGACGAGATGGATCACTACCTCAAGGTGTTGTCGGACAAGACGGCGGCGTTGATCTCGACGTCAGCAATGTTCGGTGGCATGGTCGCCAACCTGGACGCGCCGGTGTTGGCCGCGTTGGGACGGTTCGGCGAGGCCATGGGCATGGCCTTCCAGCTTCACGATGACGTGATCGACATTACCTCGGATGCGTCCGGCAAGAGCCCCGGCACCGACCTGCGCCAGGGGGTGACGACGCTGCCCATCCTGCTGCTGAGACGCTCGGAGGACCCGGCCGACAAGCAACTGTTGGCCAGCCTTGGCCCCGGGATGACCGACGAACAGGTCGCCGAGACGGTGGCCGTGCTGCGTGCCCACCCCGTGCTGGACCAGGCGCGCGAAGTGGTGGCCGGCTATGCCCGTCAAGCCGATGCTGAGCTTGACATCCTGCCGCAGTGTGCCGCCAAAGACGCCCTGCTGGCGTTGACCGCCGAGATGACAAACTGATGAGCGGGCAGTCGTCGGACGCCGATGTTGCCGGCGAGGATGTGGCCGAAAAGGAATGGTGGGACGACCCCGGCATGCCGTGGCGTCACAAGCCCGGCAAAGCCGACATCGCCTGCCTGGCTTGGATCGGCATCGTCGGGGTGTGGGGCCTGGCGATGTTGCCGCTGCGCAGTTGGCTGATGGGCCTGAATGTGCCGTTGCTGGTGACGTTGACCGGGTCGCGCGCAGCCATAGCCGGGTTGGGGTCGCTGACCAGGGTTGGTGATTACGTCTCATGGTGGTGGCCAATGCTGGCCGGCCTGATCATGTCGATCAAGTTCGACTGGGTGTATTGGTGGGCCGGCAAGCTGTGGGGCCGAGGCATCATCGAGGTGTGGGCGGGGCAGTCGAAGCGCGCCGCCAAGAACTACGCCCGGGCCGAGCGCTGGGCGCTCCGCTGGGGGGCGCTGGGCATCTTCTTGGCCTACGTGCCGATTCCGCTTCCGATCATGGCGGTGGTCTTCGTGCTGGCTGGGGCATCGGGCATGAGCTGGAAGAAGTTCATTTTGCTGGATGCGGCGGCGTCAGCGCTTTGGCAGTTGGCCTATTTCGGGTTGGGGTTCGCCATCGGCGAACCGGCGGTGGCCGTCCTCAAGGCTTACGCCAGAATCGCCAATTACGTGACGATCGGTCTGATCGTCGTCATTGTCATCGGCTACATCCTGAAGCCGAAGGCGAAGCCGGCCGACTAAGCGCGTCCGTCTTGCCCTGATTCAAAAACCTACGCTTCGAAGGCTAAAACTGGCGTCGACTCGGACGAGGCGGCGGCCAGTGGCGCGGAATCGCCGATTTTCGTTCACGCAGCACCGCTTCGCCGTCAGTCGATAATAGGGTGCGCTTCGCCGCATTGGGGCGAGCGGTTAAGATCGTAGCTGTGAAAATGACTAAGGCGACGCTGCTTGATTTGGTTGACGGGTTGACCGGGGAGTTCGTCTTGGGGGATGGCAGCGCCGAGGTGCGCGACATCGTCTACGACTCGCGCAAAGGCGAACCTGGGGACGTCTTTGTCGCCCTGCCGAGCGTCCAGCATGACGGCCACGACTTCATTAATGACGCCTACAGCCGAGGTGTGCGGACGTTCGTCGTCGAGCGCTGGGCCGAGGACGCGCCAAATGACGTGACGGTCTTCCGGGTGCCGGATTCACGCGTCGCCCTGGCCGGCATGAGTGCCATCTATTTCGGGTTTCCGGCGAAGAAACTGACCGTCATCGGCTTGACCGGCACCAAAGGCAAGACGACGACGTCCTACATCATCAAGGCGATCTGTGAAGCGGCCGGTGTGGCGGTCGGCATCATCGGGTCGAACGGCATAACTTACCCGGCGCCTAACGACCCGCGCTCCGTCGATGGCATCTATCACACCAAGGGGCTCAACACGACGCCTGAGAGCTACGAGTTGGAGCA
>WQYR01000002.1 GCA_009781145.1 Propionibacteriaceae bacterium
CGTCCCAGCAACCTCGGATTACTACAAGTTCGTAGAGTGGCTAAAAACGACCGGCATCACGTCGGGCACGTCGGCCACAACCTTTGGTCCGGGCGATCCGGTCACCCGCCAGCAGATCGCCGTGTTCCTTTACGAGCTTTCAAGCGACAAGCTCCAGTGCGGTCAATACCCGTCGGGCGTCGGGTGCATACTCATGACGGGGTCGACTCCAACCATCAGCGGTTCCACGACGGTCGGGTCAACCTTGACCGTCAACATCGGAACGTGGATGCCCAGCGACACAGTGAAGACCATCCAGTGGAACCGCAATGGCACGGCTATCGGTGGCGCGACAGGTACCACGTACATAGTGGCGGCCGCTGATCTGGGAACAAGCATCACGGTTAGCGTCACAGGCACGCGGGCCGGTTACTCGCCGGTCACGAAGACAAGCTCGCCGGTAGCCATATCTGCTGCCCCGTTTGTGACGTCCCCAATACCCACAATCAGCGGCAACACGACCGTCGGTTCCACCTTGACCGCGACGCCAGGCACTTGGAACCCATCGGCCACATTTACCTACCAATGGTACCGAGGCGGTGCAGCCATCGTCGGTGCGACTGCTGTTACCTATGCGCTGACAGGGGCTGACTTCGGGCAGACCATGACTGTGAGTGTCACCGGCACGAGGGCCGGTTACACGACCACCACACGGACTAGCCTACCCACCGCTTCCGTTACTGCAGGGCAGTTTGCCGCGGCACCGGTGCCAACTATCAGTGGCAGCCCGGTCAACGGTTCTACGCTTACCGCGATTGCAGGCACCTGGAGTCCGTCTGCGGCACTGACCTACCAGTGGTACCGCAACGGCGTTCTTGTCAGCGGCGCAACAGCAATGACTTATCTTTTGACCGCGGCCGACCTCAACGCAGCCATGACGGTGCAAGTCACCGGCACTGCGACCGGCTATGTGACCACCAGTAGGACCAGCGCGGCAACACCGGCGGTGCAACAAAAGGCTTCGGTATCGTTCACTGCAGTAACACCCTATCCGGCGGTGGCTGTTGGCCAGGCCATTCCCGCTGGAACCTCCCTGATTTCAAACCTCACCTATTCAGCAACACCCACCATCACCTGCACCGGTCTGCCGGCTGGGGTCACCTGTAACTCCACCACCGGCGCCCTCAGTGGCACCCCTGCCACTGCTGGTGGCTACCTAGTGACGGTGACGGCTAAGGTGACAGTTGGCTCCCAGCCCACCGCCACCCAGACCGCAACCACCGAGCTTCTGGTGACGGCAACATCAAAACTGCCGGTTGGATCGGCACCCACCCAGGGGGTCTACCCAATACCACCAAGCTGCACCTACCCCTACAGCGATGCCTGCCTGACGCAGTACATCAATGACGCACTTCGGATAGAGGGCTACAGCCCGACATTCGCCCTTCCTGCCGGTTACGCGACGATGAGCCGGACGGACCAATTGATCGCGGCCACGAATGCCATCCGCGCTGCCTATGGTCTGCCGGCTCTTTCACACAACGCGTCTGGTGACGCCTCGGCCCAAACCGGCGCAGTAAACGACGCTGACCCCATAGCAACCTCATCAATGTCGTGGCACCAGTGGGGAAGCAATTGGGCTGGCGGTCAAGCAAGTGTGCTTCAAGCCATGGTCGATTGGGTGTACCAAGATGGCCCCGGAGGCAACAACGGTGACTGCACAGCCACGATCACGTCTGGCTGCTACGGACACCGATACAACATCTTGGCGACATGGGCGCCCACCTACATCGCCGCAGGTTATGCCACCGCCGCTTGGGGACCGAGTTACACAATCATCGTTTGGAAGTAGCCGTCGCGCACCACTGCGGGCAGGTTTCCTTTCCGCCGCAGCAGTCGCATGCGCGCAACGTCGTCAGCCGTACGGAAATGACTTGATCAGACTGCGTTGCATCGCGAAGAGGCCACGCACGGGAACGTAAGACTTCTTCAGCGAATCCAGGTAGCTATCGTCGAACAGTTTTGATATCGTCGCGTTCTCGTACACCCTGCCAACGGAGGCGTAATAATCCGTGAACTTGTACAGCCCTCCCGTCAAACGATCGGAAAGCTGGATGTGAGCGTTAGGTATGCCATAGCTGTCCGCAAAGACCAGGCCGTGCAACGACGAGGACAACACCAAGCTGCACTCCGAAATTCGGCGGGCAACTACATCCGGTGACCACGCCACATCAATTACAGAGAAACGATCATCCTCTTCCATCGCGCGGACAATAGGCAGTTCCTTGTCAACATAGTGCGGCACAACGCCAATCTTGCCACTCCGCCGAGCCTTCTCGTACACGACGTTCGCCAACAGTCCCGGATCTCCGACCGGAATATCCTTGTACTCCAACGGCAGTCGGCTGCGAGTCAGCGGCCCCCGCACCAAGTGGTAGACGCCCGCCCTAGGGCACTCGCTGTCCGGCTTGATAAACCCGCTTCCCCACACCCGAAACTCTTTCTCGCGCAAACGCACGACGGGATAATCCAGAATCGAACCCGCCCCAATCATGTCGCAGCTTTCGGGCCCGACCCACTCGCTGCGGTATCCAAAGAGCCGCCATATCAGGTCAACCATGAACCGATCGCCAAAATTGGGCTCACCGTTCCACCAAAACAACTTGATCGGCGGCTCTGCCGCGTTCTTTGCCCTGCTACTCCTTGAGTACCGCAGGCCGACCAACCCAAAAACCAGGCGACGGGCCGTGCCCACAACTGTGTCATACAACATGATACCCACCCATCAGAACTAAGTAGCCGCACACATCTGCTCCCAACTCAAGCATAGAGGAGACCACGGAAACCGAAAAGCGATGAACCTCCGTTGCTCCACGCCAACGCAAATACTGTATCACATTTACGCTTGGGCCAGATGGCACTCAGACTTGCACACCGGACCGCGTCAGCGTTTCAGCGCCACAACTCACCGCAGACCCCAGGCCCGCGCCACGAAGTCCTCCCTGTCAACGATTTTCCGCTGAACGCCGGCCTTCAGACCAAGCCTATCTACGAACATTGCGTGGGCGACTTGCATTTCAACAAAATGAGCCTTGGCCTTTGTGTTCGAGGAGACATTGTCTCCATGAGCCCTGTAATAGTTCAACGCCGTATCAACATACGAAATGTCGCCCAGCAACAGATAATTGAAGTAAAAGACCCAGTCACCAACCTGCGCAAAATCGCGACTTTGCGCAAACATCGCCCCGTAATCAGCTTCGGGCACCTTGCGAAACACCACAGATGAGACGTTCGCGATTGTACAGTTTACAGCCATGTAGTGCGTGTCCTCGCCAATTCCGGAATTGACATAGCTGCCGTTCCAATGACCGGTGTTCATGGTGTCAATTTCGCTCTTGATGCTATCTCGCACAACCCTGCCCGCGCCATCAATGAACGCCGTATCGCAGTAGCTTAGGACCACGGAACCGTTTGCAAATGGAGGCAGGACCGTCGCCAAAAACGCGCTATCCGAATAGTCGTCCGCCTCGGCGATCCAGACATAACCGTATCTAGCATCCAGGAACCCTCGCTCCCATTGGCGAAAAGGCCCACAGTTGACCGAGTTGACGACTACCCTGATATCAACGCAACTCCCAATTCGGTCAATAATGTCCTGAATGACAGCAACACTCCCATCATCGGATGCGTCATCCAGAACAATGATCTCGCCGACCTTGACCGTCTGGTCAAGAATGCTAAAGATGCGCTGCAGCATGAACCGCTCATAATTGAAATTCGGGACGATGACAGACAAATTGCCTTGACCCGGCATGTTCTTTTGCGTGTCAGCCGCGGAAACGAGGTCGCTCATCGATATGTCCGGTCTGATGACGCCCTCATCAGCAGGCCTAGTCGTCGCCCGTCCCAAAAAGGCGCGAGGGTTCCTCATGGCGGATACCCCTATACGTGCGATCCCGCGCAACACCGATTTTGGATGTGCCAGCCTAGATATTGCATGACGCACGGTCTTGTACCTCGTCGTTTGCTGGATGTTCAGCATTTCGTTCCCAAGGCGGGACACCATCGCTGCGATTCCAAACCGCCCTAGGCCAAGCGACCAAAGAAGCGATTTCGCATACACGAACAGGATTCCATTTGCGGACATCGCGCCCCGCAGATAGACATTGCCGTTGAGGTCTATGCCGTATGTCCTCGCTCTGTCCCGGAATCTTCTCAAGAAATCTCGGCGATGCGCGAAGCCGGTGAACCTCGGCACAACATACAGCAAAAACTCAATGATCTGGTGATACTCGGTCGCCTGCCACCGTTCTTTTGAAACAGGTCCACTCCGCTCACGGGCCAAGGACATGGCAGTAAACATGTCGAGCCGCTTGAGAGTGTAGCTGTTTTGGGTTGAGCCACCCCGCTGGAAATAGTTGTAGTGTGTGCGGCCTGCGTGGACGATCTTTGCAGCAAACAACAAAGGGATTATCACGGACACGTCCTCGTTCATGATACCCTCGGGATACGGCATACCATCAAAGAGAAACGCCTTGAATAGCTTGTTTGTCGATGAGGCGGCCATTGGAGAGGTGACGATATCGTGAATACTCGGTGCCTCAAACTGCTCTGGTACGGTCGGATTCGCCCTGGAATGGCACATTACCATTTCACACACAGCAAGGTTGAAATCTCCTCCGACCATTGCGCAGTGCATCTCTTCGAAATAGTTTGGCGGAACCCAGTCATCAGGGTCAATGAAACCTAGCTCTTCAGACTTCGCGTTAGCCAGACCGAGATTGCGCGTATAGCCGGTGCCTTTGTTGACGGGGTTGAAGAGCGCTGAGACTGTGTGCGGGAAATCCCTTGCATACATAGCGATTTTTGCAGCGGTGCCGTCAGTTGACTTGTCGTCGATAAGCAATATCTTGATATCCGGGTAAGTCTGGCCCAGTAGCGAGTCCACGCAGGTTGCGATGTATTCTTCCACGTTGTAGCAGGGAACGATAACGGTAATCAGCGGGTTTTCCTCGTCATCTACGCCTTTTCTTCGCGTAGGGTCCACCGCACTCTTGTTATTGATGCGACTGACCGACAGCCCGTTACAGATGAATATCGCCTTTCCGAGAACTTCAGGCAGCACGGTAAGCGCGCGTTCCAAAGCTACGCCGGCTTGGTCGGCCTCCCTTCCGGACACCTCCGTGCAATCCCCGAACAGCGGCTTGATGGCGTCGACTCTCGCCCAAAACATCGCCTCGGCAAAGTACCCTAGGCTGCCCCTGTCGCGCAGCTGCTGGTATGCCTCATGGTCGATGTCCTGATTGGCAAGGATACTGTCAACCGCTGCGATACCCGTCCCGTCTGATGACACTACTAGAGAATGGTAGAACGCCCCGCAGCCGAGTACTCCGGTGTCCTCCTTGCCGAGAACAGCCAAGATCTCTCGAAAGACGCTATCGTCCTCTGGCACTAGGGACTCAACTATTCTCCCAATGCGGCAGGAGGCATTGCTCGAGTCGGTTGATCCTTTGGGGCCTAGATTGAGAACATACTGATAGTTCGCAAGGCTCGCTCCTAACACGCCAAAGCGTTGCACACCGAGAGTTTGATCTGACGCGAAATCAATGTTGACGTCAGGGTAGTCGCCTCGAATGATGGGAACAAAGCCGGCGCTGGTCTCGGCAAGAGATACAAACAGATCGTAAGCCACGCGCGTGCTCAGCGTCTTCAGCTTTGGCAAAAGCAGACGTTCCCACAATTCGACGTCATCCAGATGAATTACCACGGCGATGTCTGCCGTCTTGGTCATCGGACGCGGTCGGCCCAGGAGCCGCGCACGTTCACCATCTGCCGCTCCGGCGTGGTGTTCTGTCCGGTCGTCGACGCCTGCCATCATCCCGCTTTTCGGATAATGGGCAGCCCAACCATGTGCCATGACTTTTTGAACTCGACATTCGCTGAACTGAACTCCACCACGTTTTTCCTCACGTCCAGTGGTTCAGACACTCTGTCGCCAAGACTCATGTTGAGAGAAAAATCTCGGTTGCCGAAGTTGTCAGCAAACTCCACGGAAAAGTGTTCCGAATCAGACGCCCGCACCACGATTCCATCCACATATGGCTCAACGAATCTTGTGCTGTTTCCCAAGGCCACCACTCCACCGGTGACAAACTCAAACGTCACAGCAAGGTCCGACCGGTCATGATCTGTTTTGTTGACCAAATCAAAGTCAAGCACAAACCGGCCTTCTGCCAGCCGGTGCGAAACGTTCTCGATCACAACCTCACCTGTGCCGTAGCGCATGTCCGTGTCGGTCGACATCTCGGACTGTGTGATAAACTGCCGCGAATACGCGCTAGCCACCTGATCCGGGTCTCCGGCCAGCGCGATCTCGCCGTTCTCAATCAGAATCGCCCTGTTGCAATACGCTCGCACTGACTCCATGGCGTGTGTGACCAGAATGACCGTCTTGGACGGGTCGAGCTTCACCTGTTGGAAATACTCATCGCACTTTCGCTGGAACGCTTCGTCGCCTACCGCCAGCACCTCGTCCAGAATCAGAATGTCGGCTTCCGCCTTGATGGCAACCGAGAATGCGAGCCGCACTTGCATGCCGCTGGAGTAATTCTTCAGTTTCTGATCCATGAAGCCTTCGAGCTCCGCAAAGGCGACAATGTCGTTGTACATCGCCGTGATTTCGGCATTGCTGAACCCAAGCATCGCGCCATTCAAGTACACATTTTCGGCACCGGTCAGTTCTGGGTTGAAGCCCACGCCCAGCTCGATGAACGGAACAACCCTTCCAACAGTCGAAATCGTGCCCGCCGTCGGTCGGTAAATACCGGACAGAAGCTTCAGCAGTGTCGATTTGCCAGATCCGTTTCGTCCCACTATCCCGAAAAAGTCACCGCGGTGAACCTCGAACGAAACATCACGAAGTACGTTAAATTCTGTATAGCCTTTTTCGCCGTGCAGCATGTTGATGATGTGGCGACGCAGTTCTCCAGAATGCTCCTTGGGCAGTCTGAACATTTTCCCAAGATCTCGAACGGACACAACAACATCCTGAGCCCGTTCCCCACCACCCTCAAGAACTTCTGCATCATTAGCGTCAAGCACTTCAACACCGCTCATATTTCCTCCGCGAACATCTGGCTTCGCTTGTTGAACACAAGCACCCCAAGCGCCACGACCACCACCACGACGACCATCGGCACGGCCTTCACAAACGGATTGTGTAAGAAGGTCCACACCGTATCGGTTTGAAGCACGACGAGCGTCCGCAGATCTTGGATCATCTGCGCCATCGGGTTCATCAAGAGAATCTTTGCCATGAGCAGACGGCTCTCGACCGTCACGCCCTTAGGCGCATACACCATCGATAGCGGGTAGATGATCGGGGTTGCGTAAAACCAACCCTGCAGGAAGACATCCCACAAATGCCCGATGTCCCGGAACCTCACATACAGCGCGCCGAGAAGCATCGCCAGACCGAGGGAAAATGCGTATAACTCAATCAACACCAATGGTGCGAACACGATTTGCCATCTGAACTGCACTCCGTTTATGACGGCAAAGATCAATACAACCAGCAGGTTGATGCCGAAATTGATCAAGGCACCGACGGTCGCTGACAGCACCACGATGACCTTGGGAAAGCTGATCTTGCGCAGCAGATCGCCCCGCGCGACGATGGCGTGAAGCCCCTGTCCGACGGCCTCCGAAAAGAAGGTCCAGACCGTCATGGCAAGCAACAGCGACACAGCGAAGTGCGGTATGCCATCGCCAAATCGCAAGAACCGCACAAACACCACATACATCACAGTGAACAACGCCAGCGGCTTCAGAATAGACCACAGATGCCCCAAAACCGAGCCCTGATAGCGGAGTTTGAAGTCAGTCTTCACCATTTCCCGGAGTAGCAACCGGTTACGCCGACCGAACGACTCCTTGAAACTCATGCGAATAATGGTACCATCCGGCCAAAGTTAGCCTCTCCGATACGCGATCTACAAGGCATTTTGGCAGTGCGCCGCTCGCCTCACGGGACGCTCATGCAGGTGGCCTAGCGTCCCCAGTGTCAGGCTGTTTCTTGAAGACAACCTTTCGATAGAGGATGAAGTTCCAAAAAAAGCTGCAACCCAGGGCACCGATCTTGCCAAGCACAAGTGCAGGCGAATGCCCGAAAACAGTCTGGTCGAAGGTAATGTGGGTGAACCCCCATATCACCAACGGCTGGATTGCCCACTGGCTTGTCAAGGTGACAATCAAGAACAGCACTATCTGACGCCGCGCCGATTGCCCACCTGCGCGGAAGGTGAAGCTTCGGTTGCCGAAAAAGCTGAACGCCATGCCGCAGGATGTTGAGATCATGTTCGCCAGGAAGAACGGTACTCCCAACAGCACTACCAGGGAGTACACAGAAAAGTCGATCAGTGTGTTTACTACACCGACAAGCGAGAAACGCGTCGTGGTGGCCACCAAGCCATCACTGGTGGTCAGCCGCGATATGGGTCTCGCCGACCGCGGTTCCACATCGTCCTCCTTGCGAGCTTCGGGACCTGCCATCATCGGCCAACCATTCGCATCACACCTCGAAAGGGAGACGCCAATACCTGACTGACCCGGAATGCTCGAGAATTCCGGAGTGACTGAATCTCGTCGTCCTTTTCTTTCCAGAGCGCGTAGTAACGACCACCGATGTAGCTATCGACGAGCTGTACCGGGTAGCTGGTGTGGTTCTCAATGAATGACCGAAGACCGTCCACCTGTTCTGGGTCCAGACGAATCGCCTTCGTCTTGATGAAAGGGTACCTGTCAACTGACTCGACAAGCCACAGCGGGCAGGCAAAGACGGTGTTGTACTTGTCAAGGTGGCCGCTTGACCAGTGGTTGACGGCATCGAAAAACACACTGAAGGTGAAACCGCCACCGGTCAGCACACGCGTCAGGCCCACCTCGTAATTGTCTATGACATCCAATGCCTCGGGATAGTCCTTGACTCCCGTCCAGAACTCCTTGAATATTGGCGCAGATATGACACCGGCGTTGAACGTCATGTAGTAGCTCTGTATATGCGCCGGTGCTTTTAGCGTCGCCCGGTCACCGTCGACAAGAACGTCTGGTAGTGCAATGTTTGTGGTGATGCCCCAGAAGTCGCACCCCCTGGATTGCATCGCCGAATACAACTCATCAAAATCGAAGAGCGGCCCGAAGCAAGTGTCGTTCATCACGGTGATCTCACGACAGGCGGTCAGTCGCGTCCACCCAAAGGCATTCATGCCGTCGCGCCACGCCGCAAAATCAAACCCGACATTTTCCCTTTGCATCAATGTGTCACAGAGGGAACTCAGTCGTGTCTGGTCCTTTTCGCTCACGGGACTGTTCGAGACGAGCACGATGGTGTCAAAGATGCCCCGCATCTGTTGAAGCTGATAGACAACATAGTCTTCAACCCGACCGAACTCGTTGAAATGGGCGTAGAACAATACTCGCGACGGCTTCACGTCACCTTCCATAATGCTCCTCGTCTTCCAAACCGCACGCCGGGCCGCGTTTGAGTGCCCCGCTAGCACATCTGGCATTTCGCGCTCCGCACAGCGACGCGTACGAGCGCCATGTTACCATCGCTGCACTCACCGCGACCGCACAGCCGCCATGCTTCAGATCATGTGGCCCGACTGGTAAACTTTGCTGTTACAGTTCACGCCTTTGGAGATACAGTCATGTACAACAACGCCCTGGCATCAATCTTCTTCCTGCTGGCCTGCGTTGTTGCCATATCAGGGCTGTTCTTTGTTCGAAAGTCCGAAAAGACACTTGCTGGTATCTCATGGCTTGTCACCTCGGTACTCATGCTCACATGCTGGCATGCCGCCCTCGCCGCTGTGTTCGGCTTGATCCGGATACCGATCAACATCTTTTCGATGGGGCTCATGGATGTGCTGGCGGGCGGCGCTCTTTGGTGGACGATATGGCGTCGGCGCGAGCGTCAACGATACGAGTGGCGCATCGCCGATATCATCGTGACCGCAGGCCTACTGGTCTTCACTGCCGTGTTCTTCGCCCTGCGCACAGGTGGTACAAAGTTCACCATCCATTACACGACGATTGACCCGGCGGCATGGCTGATAGCCTCCGTCGACGTTGTGAAAACCCAGACAGTGCACGGTATGTTCTACCAGTCGCTGACCAACGGCCTGCTTATCGGTGCGCTGAGCCCGCTGACCACGCCAGACTACTATTACAGGATTTTCATTTTCAGCGGCGGATTGTTCCTATTCATCGCAGGCCTGGCGTTCTATGCCACGTTGCGTCGATATGCCAAGACCAAACTGACCTTCGCAATAATCGTTGCTGTCACCTTCTTGTACGTCATTGGCTACCCGCTAAACGCGACACTCTGGGGTTTCGTCTGGCTCGGCATGGGTGTCATCCTGATCACCCACATCACCTTCCTGGCTGACTCGATGATCGCCGGTGACATCGGAAAATGGCAGTCCGCAGTGGTATTGATGTGTGCAAGCTTGGCCCTGATCATCTGCTACGCAATGTTTGCGCCCGTGGTGTTCTTGTCGCTTGGGCTTCTCGTTCTCGCCAAGTACCGCACGTATCGGCTCTTTTCCAAAGATTCAATCATGGTTGGGCTTGCCATCTTCCTGATTCCGGCATTGATTGGCATTGTTTATATGTTCGGTGGCGTGTTCACTGACGGCATTACGTTGACGGGCGCCATTTCAGCGGAAGGCGGCTGCTACCGTGACCTGTTTTCGAACTTTGTTCCCTTCGCCCCATTAGCCGTGTTCGGTTTCTACAAGCTCGCCCGCGCGAGGCAAATCAACATCCACATCTTTATGTTGCCGGCCTTGCTCATCTTCATGCTTGGGCTGTTCGCCGGAGGCATGCTGGGCAAAGTTTCATCGTATTACTATTTCAAAAACTACAACATGCTCTGGTTTGTGGTCATTTACCTGGCTGCGGTTGGCGTCATGAAAATCGCCAACCGTGAGACCGCCATACTGCTCACCACATTCGCCACAACGTGGCTTCTGATTTTTGCGCTGTCGGGCAGCGGGATCGAGCATCAGATCCAGACACGAAACGAGTTGTTCGATCCGTCCCCCAAGGCAACGGAGATGAATGACCTGTTCACCTGGAACCGCCGCGAGCTGATGACACCGGGGGAAATGAACCCAGAAGAAACGGCCCTTTACCATTACGTCTACAACAACTACGTCAAAGAGGGCGTGCCGACCGTGCCGATCGTGTGCTACTGGGCGAGTGCCTACTGGTATCAAGCGATAAGCAGCCAGCGGATTGATGACAGTTTCATTGCCTCCTACAGGGACCCAGACACAGTGATGACCATGGTGAAACAGTCGACTTCCGAATACATCCTGGTGATGACCGACGAGTACGACCCGACGTATCAGGCGAACAAGGCCTTTTTCGATGCGCTCCCACGCGTTTTTTCAACCACCGCCGGGTATGTGGCCCGCCTGCACTAGCCCGGGTTGGTTTTGACGTACCTCGTGCTCACGCGGTATCTCGGCGACGCCGCCTTGCGGCCATGATTTCGTCAATCTTCGATGTGTCGCCAAAGACCACCGGAGAATCATATGGGCGATCAGGGAAGACACCATACTCAAGCTTGACGTTGAGATGCTGGTCTTTGATGAACTGCTCCACCTCTGCCGCCAACGTCACCGGACGCCCCGAACATGTATTGATCACACCGGTGATCTCCGTCTGAGTCGACGCGGCGACAATCTGAGCGGCCAGATCATCAAGTGTGATGAAATCACACTGGTTTTGGCCGGACGTGAATGGGAACGTCACGTCTCCCCTGGCATCGGCTTGTAGCAATTTTGCGAAAATGGACGAACCGTCCACAGAGTCGCTGACGATATAGAACGCCCGCAGCCATGTCAATGAAAAACCCCCACCAGCGGCGGAGAGCAGCAGCGACTGGCGAAGCGCATTTTTAGCCACCCCGTATTGACTTTGCGGGCTGCACGGCGTCGTCTCGTCGATGGCACCCACATGGTAACCGACCTCATGCATCGATCCCATCACGCTCACTTGCCCACACCCTGCGCCAACCATCGCGCTGATGAACCGCACGTGATCTGACAAGCACTCCATATGCGCAGGCGAGCTGTGGACGAATCCGTCGCGCCATGCCAGGTGAATGAGGATGTCCGGGCGCCCAAGGCGCCCAAACGCATCACCCGAGAGGTCAAAGATGTCCTCATCGACGATCTGCGCGCGCTGGTCGATGCTTTCCGTGCGTCGATCGCACGCGATCACCTCATAGCCCTCATCAAGCAACCTGGACGTGACCGGACGCCCGATATACCCGCCGGCACCTGTGACCAGTATTCGCTGCGCCATGCTTCCTCCTAAAAGATCAGCTTACTACGACAGCCCAGCCCGACGAAGAACCCATCTGGGCGGCTTCTGGTAAAGTCAGCTTGCAGTTTTGAACACCTTGATGTCATCATGCAGCGACTTACTAAGGACAAACAGATGCCGCAAAAGCAACGCATACTTGTGGTTGGCCAGCATTACTGGCCAGAGACATTCCGAGTCACCGACCTGTGCGAGGGGCTCGTTGAACGAGGCTATGACGTAGACGTCCTGTGCGGCATGCCGAACTATCCATCTGGCACGCTTTTCCCGGGATACTCACTTTTCGGTCCGCGTGTTCAGCACCACAACGGGGTGCGCATCTTCCGCGCCTTCGAGGTGCCGCGCGGGGATTGTTCCAACTTCCGCATTGCGCTCAATTTCGTTTCCTGGCCTCTGGCGGCGCTCAACTGGATTCCGTTCTTGCTGACCCAGAAATACGACCGAATTCTGTGCTACCAACTCTCGCCCGTGTTCATGACGGTGCCAGCGATAATCCTCGCCAGGCTGAAGAGGCTTCCACTCACCATGATCGTGTGCGACTTCTGGCCCCACAGTCTGCTTTCAATCTTTCCAGTCAAGAACCGAGCCGCACTTCGCGTGATGACGGCCATGTCGTACTGGTTTTACCGCCGGGCAGACAAAGTCGTCGGCGTTTTCAAAGGCATCCAAGACCGAATGATTTCCGAGGTTGGCCTTCCGCGGGATCGCACTTTGTATGTTCCCCAGTGGGCCGAACTGCTCTATGAGCGGGACGATAGAGACCCAGACCTTGAGGCGCGGTTTGGTGACCGCTTCAATATTGTGTTTGCCGGAAACATCAACCCAGCTCAATCCTTCGAGACGGTCATCTCGGCAGCAAAGCTTGCGGTCGCGAGTTGCCCTAACCTGAACTTCATCATCATCGGCGACGGAATGAGCAAAAACTGGCTGGTTGATGCGGTCAACGCGAACGGCCTTCAGGATCACTTCACTTTCGAAGGGCTCAAGCCCACGGACGACATTCCAAAATGGCAGAATTTGGCCGATGCCCTGATAGTCTGCCTGTCGAAGAGCGACCTTTTCGAGTACGGCATTCCGGCTAAGGTCTATTCTTACCTAGCGGGCGGCCGGCCAATCATTGGGGCGATGGACGGCGAGGGAAAAAGACTGATCAACGAGTACGCACAGGCAGGCTATTGCGTCGACTCAGAGGACGCGGAAGGTTTGGCCCAGGTGATTCAGCGCCTGTATCACATGGACCCAGCCCAGCGCGAGGCACTGGGACAAAACGGACGGCGCTACCATCAGCGCCATTTCGAGCGCGAGCAAAACCTCGACCGGCTCGAGAACTTTCTGTTTGACCGACAGCGCATCGTCGACTCGGAATACCCCGACAACTGATCGAAGCGCGCCGATCTACGTCTGGCCGGCGACCACTAGTACCACCAGTAGTCATTCGCGGCAAAGCGGGTGTGGTACAACACCCAGGCGTACACCGCGAACGCCAGCAGTATCGCCAGAAACACTAGGACGAGCCTTGGGCGGACGAATGGCACTTCCTGAAGCAGGTGTGGCTTTGAGGTCTCCACGGAGTATTGGGCGTCTGATGGACGCATACTCGCACGAATCAGCATCATCAGTATCACCAGAAGCAGAAAATTGGACAGGTAGTTCGGCCTACTTTCTGACGCCCAGACCGTAGGCGAAAACCCGATGAGGATGCCTGAGAGGAAGGAAGCCAGGTAGAGCATGACAGCGAGGAATCTGTCGCGCTTGTCTGAAAAGGCCAGCCACAGAAGGTAAAAAGGGCTCAACACCGTAAGCCATGCGACCACAGCCAAAACAACTGCGGATGGCAACGGCCCGGATGCCATTGGAGGCGTGGTATTCAAGAAATCGAGCCAGTTATGCACACCGATGCCAAGGGCACCGGGCGTATTCCCCATTACCGCAGATGCAGATTTTGTGTAGCCCCAGGGAAGCGGAAGGGTGTTGACCAACGCCCAGAGCGCCGGCAGAAACGCTAGGGGCGTCACCAGTCTGGCCGCCGACTTGCCTTTCCAACCACGCCTAGCTTGACGGAATGCCAACCAAGCGACAATTGCGAGCAGAAGGGTGAATAGTAGGTTAGAGATGTGTAGCAAATGGTTGGCATAGACGTTAACACCAAGCAACAGCTTATCGATGAGACTGAAGTTGGCAAACGCCGGGAAAAACTGCAACTCAGTGCCGCCCGTCACTCGCGGCGACGTGAAATCGAGGTAGAAAAACGCGGCGCTGGCAACGAAAACAAAAACACCATGCACAATCAAACTGCGCAAGACTCGCTGGCGTGTTACCACCAGGTACCCGAGCGTAAGCAGCACAACACCCACCTGCACAGCGGCAGTCTGCTCCGTAAAGCAACCCGCCAGACTAAAGAAGATGCACACCGGTACCAGTACCTTATGGTAGGGCAACTGCTTGCCGTATAGCGTTAACGCAAAAGGTGCAAGACCGATCAGCATGGCGGCCGTTGGCCAGAGGTATCCGGTTGAGCCGGTGACCCAAACCGAACCGGACGTAATGACGTTGGGGTGGATCAGAAATACGATCAGGCAGGCGAGCACGGCGAGTGTCAAAACCCGCACAGTGGCCGTCCGCGACACCTGGACTGAGCCGGCACTCGTCGCACTTTCAGAACCGTCGCCGAACAGGGCGATGCGGGTGACGATCCAGAGCATGATGCTCATCACCGCCGCATTCAATACCCTCCACAGCGAGAGGTGGAAGCCGAGAACGGAAAACACTATGTCACTGGCAATGCGTGGCTGCCATGTGACCGCACGGGTGATGACCCATTGGATTCTGCCCATCTGAATGATTTCGGAAATGTGAGCCGTGTCGTCCGAT
Source organism: Propionibacteriaceae bacterium (assembly GCA_009781145.1). Lineage (GTDB taxonomy): Bacteria > Actinomycetota > Actinomycetes > Propionibacteriales > Propionibacteriaceae > WRGV01. The sequence goes on from WQYR01000002.1 coordinate 15,244, forward strand.
GCTCCGCGAAGCTCAATCGGAAGCAGCAATACCCAAAACGCCAGGAAAAACACAACAAAAGGCAGGATGCTGATGACCAAAGAGAGAAGGCGCTGCCGGCTTAACGTCATGTGATGATGGCTCTCAGTTGACATCTCAGCGGCTTGGTTTGGCGTCGAAGGCCGGATAGCTCAGGTATGAGAGACGCGCGGCTTCATTTCTGGTCATTATGAGAACATTCAAGATCAGCCCAACCATCAGGGCCAGTATCGCGATGATTATCAAAGACGACGCCAAAATTGCCGTGGGTAGGCGTGGCACCAAACCGGTGGTCACGAACTGCCAGATGACCGGTATTCCAAGAGCCAGGCCAACAACCGCAAGTATTGCGGCCAGCACGCCGTAGAACAGCATCGGCCGTTCATATTGCAGTAGCGTCCCAAGTAGGCGCAGAATACGGAAACCGTCGTGGTAGGTTCGCAGTTTGCTTTCGCTGCCCGCTGGACGGTCTTTGAACCCGACTGGAACTTCGGTGCGAGGCACTCGCAGGCTCATGCAGTGAATCGTCATCTCGGTTTCGATTTCGAATTCACGCGACAAAGCGGGGAAAGATTTCACGAACCGCCGCGACATAACCCGGTAGCCACTCAGCATGTCCGACACCGGGTCGCCAAACAGCAGCTTGACTGTGCGGTTGAACACCTTGTTGCCAGTCTCATGGCCGGGCCGGTAGGCCGACGATGTCTTGTCGGGCGTCCTTACCCCAAGCACATGATCGAGGTGCTGATCGATCAGTGTGTGAATCATTTCCGGAAGCGCACTGGCATCGTACGTGTCGTCGCCGTCGATCAGCGCGTAGATGTCAGCCTCCACATCAGCGAAGGCACGCCGCACGACATTGCCCTTCCCCTTGTCTACCTCGAAGCGCACACAGGCACCAGCCTCGGCCGCGATAGCCGCGGTTCTGTCTGAACTGTTGTTGTCGTAGACGTAGATTATCGCCTCGGGCACAGCCGCCTTAATGTCGGCAATGACCTTGCCAACGGCTATCTCCTCGTTGTAACACGGAACGATGACCGCGACGGATGGCTCTGGCTGCACCTGTGATGCCACAGTACGTCTCCTCTCAGCGGTCGTGTTCCTAGTGCACTGTAACAGAAATACCTTGCCATTCGGATCGCACCGTATCGGGCGCCTGGCCGCGTTGTCGTCGGTCACGATAGCCCACTATCGCTCCCTCCTCCGCCTTGCCAGGCATCCCGCCCGGCACGCCCGAACGTGAAGCCATTTCTGTTTCAGCACACTTAGTATAGAGTCTAGCCTGGCAGCGAAGGCCACACTAGTGAAAGAGCGAAGCATGCCGAGAACAGTTTCCGTAGTCATACCGGTTTACAACGCCCAGGAAACCATCGGAAAGTGCTTGGACAGCATCATTGGCCAGGACTACCAGCCCATCGAGATAATCGCAATCAATGATGGATCCACGGATGATTCTTTGGCCGTTCTCCAGCGGTATGCTGCCACAAACGCCAACCTCGTCGTGATCGATACGCCAAACCAAGGTGTCTCCAAAACCCGAGACAACGCCATCGCGATCGCGACGGGCGAGTTTTTGGCGTTCGTTGATTGCGACGATTACATCGACCCCGACTATGTCACAACCTACATGGGGCAAATGGACGACAACCACGACATTGTCATCGGTGGTTGGCGGCGAGTCGACGGGCAGGGGAAGCTGATGTTCGAGCGAAGCCTCGGCGGCTCGGAATGGGAAAGCTACATCAACGTTTACGCATGGTCGAAACTGTACAGGCGTGATTTCTTGGTCGCCAACAATGTTCAGTTTCTGGATTACGGTATCGGCGAGGACGTCTATTTCGCCTTCACCACGAAGGCCAAGCATGCCCGTGTGAAGATCATCAGTTACGTCGGCTACACATGGACGAACAATGCCACCAGTGTTTCCAACACGTCGCACAAGGGCCTGAACCAGAACCTTGATGTGCTGCACCTTCTGGGCAAGATCAACAGCCTTTTCCAAAACAAGCCCGAATTGTTGCGTTATTACTACCGGCGGTTTTTGGTTTGGTGGCTGCTTTACTCCGGGCGGCAGGCCACCCGCGAAGAGTTCCTTCTCGAGCACAGACGGGTGATGGCGTGGATCGACGACAACCGTGTCCGAACCAGCTTGACGCCATTCAGCCCGCGACTGGCCGGGGAGACGTTGTTCGAACGGCTCAGCGTCTTCGCGTTCTCGGCGTTGGAACGCTTTCACCTACTGGGCCCATTTGCTTTTGTCTATTGCAAAGGGTGACGCCGGTCTGGCCAGATGATCAATGGGGCGGCTTGCCCTGAGGTGAAGCACCCCCCGTGACCACACGAACCAACTCGGTACTCATCACGTCATAGCCCGTAGCGGTTGGGTGAATACCGTCCGCTTGGTAGTCGGCCGCGGTATCGCCGAGGATTGACTCAAATTCGATCAAAGGCAAGCCAAGTCTCGCGGCAACGTCCCGAATCTGAGGACGAATCAGTGATGCCAAAAGCGATTCCTGTGCCCCGTTGTCGAGAATCGCACGAATCGGAGTGACGAGGTACACGATCGGCTTGGAGGGCAAACCGACAAATGAGTTGACGAGCGTTTCGTACTCGGACTCAAACGTGGCCTCAAGGTCGGGCGTGTCGTTCGGTGACCGCACATCGTTCGTGCCAATCATCAAAATCACAATGTCGGGATCTGATGTCAGCGCCTGGTAGTACTCCGGTTGTGCCATGTATGGCACGTCACCTCGGCTATTCGCCGTTGCGCCGGCATGCCCGAAATTCAGAACAACATAGCCATCGCCCAGCTTTGCTTGGAGCTGTGACGGATAGCTTTCCGTTTGCCTCACTCCGTCCCCCACCGTGATGCTGTCGCCTACACATGCGACAACCGTCTGCCCAGTCCTGGCAGACTGCGAATCGCCATGCCCGGAAGGGATGACGGTATTACCGACGCTGGGGACACAGGCCCCACACAGCAGCCCAACGCCCACGATCAGCAGGACGACAGACCACAGCGAAGACCGTTTCATGAATTGGACTCCTTCCCACTGCCGATAGCCACAATACCCCGCGTCCACCGACTTGACCGCGATCAGAACGGATCGCCGGCGGCCACTTTGGAACGCTTTCCGCGTGTCTTGCCGCGTAGTACAATGGGCGGGCACGTTCATGCAGGGTTGGAGGCATCCTTGACCAAAACACTTTCTGGGTCCGTTGTTGGCATTACAGGCGGCACGGGCTCTTTCGGGTCGACAATGGCCACCCATGCCCTCGAGTCAGGCGCGTCCGAAATCCACATCGTCAGCCGTGATGAGGCCAAACAGGATGACATGCGGCGCAGGTTTCAAGACGAGCGGATCAGGTTCTTCCTGGGCGATGTGCGTGACGCCGACAGCCTGAAGCCGGCGTTCCGGGGAGTCGACTACATCTTCCACGCTGCGGCCTTAAAGCAGGTTCCATCATGCGAGTTCTTTCCGCATCAGGCCGTGCTGACCAACGTCATCGGCAGCAAGAACGTTATTGACGCCGCCGAGGCCGCTAACGTCAAGAAGCTTGTGTGCCTCAGCACCGACAAGGCCGTCTACCCGATCAATGCCATGGGAATGACGAAATCCTTGATGGAGAAGACCGTGCAAGCCTATGCGCGCAGCCATCCCGACTCCGGCCTGACAGTTGCGCTGACCCGCTATGGAAATGTGATGTACTCGCGTGGCTCTGTTATCCCTTTGTTCGTGCAACAGATCATGAACGGCCAACCACTTACGGTGACAAATGGTGATATGACGCGTTTCCTTATGTCCCTGGCTGACTCCGTGGACCTCGTCGAGTACGCCTTCGGCAATGCCGAGTCGGGTGATCTCTTCGTGATGAAGGCCCCCGCGTCAACGGTGGAAACCTTGGCGCGCGCCATGGCGTCTCTTTTCGGCATCGACGACCCAGACATCCAAAGCATCGGCGCGCGTCACGGTGAAAAGATGCACGAGACTCTTCTGTCGGCCGAAGACATGGTCAAGGCGATCGACGAGGGCACATACTTCCGTGTTCCGATTGACGCCCGTGGCCTCCAGTATGAGCAATACTTGGACAAAGGCACACCATCCGAGCCTGTCGAGTCGTACACCTCGGCCAACACCCGGCGTCTTGACGTCGATGAGACAAAAGAACTGTTGCTGACACTGCCCAAGCTTCAGGCCGACCTAAAGAATTGGTCCGAGCAGCATGGTGGCGTCTCACCAAAGTGACGTTCAGAATGATAGCCGAGGAGGCACCTGGTGTCTAAGGGTTCAAAGAGACCTTCCCGAGTGATAGCGGCCCCCGGGAACGCTTGGTCAAAAACCTGGTTCCGGCAGGCGTTGTTCGGTGTCGCCGCGTTCCTGCTGTGGGTAATCATGATGATTGGTCTCCGCCACATTTACCCGCCGAACGGCGACATGGTTGTGCTTCTACGACCCTGGTTCGCCTACATCGCCGATCACGGATTCGCCGGAATTGCTACGATTCGCCAGAACACGGGCTCCGACATCACGCCGATTTGGCACTTTTTAATGTTCCTCTTCACCCAGACCAAGTTCTACAACCCGCAAACGGTGGAGTACTGCGTCAAAAGCCTGGCCATCTTTGGGACGCTCATTGCAACCGTCGCAGTGTTCTTCATCGTTAAGACTCTGGTCAAGCGGCCTGCATCATGGTTGCCACTTGTCGCCGCCGCCGTGGTGCCTTTCCTTCCGGCTTTCTTCATGGACACCGTCAAGGCAAACATTCCGGACAGCATCTATCTTGGCCTTGATCTGCTGGCATTGTTGGCCCTTCTCAAGAAGCGTCCAGGCCTTGCGTGGTTCCTGGTCGGTGTTGCGCTGTCGTTCAAGATGATGGCCATATACATCCTCCCGTTCGTCGTGTTCTTGTGGCTGCGCAAGTGGCCGTCGGCCAAGGTCTGGCACCGGGTGTCGCCCCTGTTCATAATCCCGGGTTTCCTTCTGACATGCATACCCGGCTATCTCGCCGGGTTGAGCCTTTACGATTCGACGATCGGCGTGCTGGTTTTCCGCGCGACGACGATGGGTTATGAATGGTGGGGCATATGGCAATTGCTGTTCAATAACTCGCTGTTGCACGTGCCGGGCGGCATTGCGGCCGACCAGGTGCACAACGTGATGCTTTATGGACTGGCCATGTTGGCGCTTATTTTCATCGCGCTATTCGCCCTGCTGTTCGGTATCCGCGACAGCCAACGCCAGAACCAGGCAGCGCTAGATTTTCTGGTTGCATCCCCAATACTGTGCTACATGTTCCTGCCGTCGCAGCACGAGGCATACTGGGCGCTGTCTTCCGTCTTTGCGCTGATCGTTTTGGTGATACGCCGGTCGCGTGCGTCATTGGCAGTGTTGATCGTACTCAGTTTCACCCTGTTCGAGCTGTACTTGGGTGGACGAGTGGTATCGATAATTGTGTTGAATTACGCGCTACTCGCCGTTGCCGGCTACCTGTGTTTCCGCATTTTCCAGGTGAGCGAACTGCGGGCAAAGTGGCGACGCGAGCCAGCCCCGCCCATCGACTTGTAGCGCAGAGCTTCGGTCACCCGTAATAGTAGTCGTAGTCTGAAACCAGGTGAGCGAGCATTCCGTCCCAGGCTGGCGGCTTCCAGCGTGTTCTCGCCTGAAATGCTGAGCTATCGAGTGACTTATCGACCTCATAGGTTGGGTCCTCACCCAAGCTCACATCCCAATCCATCGCCGACGACAGCTTGCTCAGCAGGCTGAACTTGTCGATCGGTGCGGCCGACACATGGTAAAGGCCAGAAAGGCTTTCGTCCGGCAGGATGACGTCCCTGATTACCTTGCAAAGTGCTCTTGTTGTCAAACCGCTGAAGATCGCGCGGCTGTACCCGACCAAGGGCTCTGAACGATGGGATGCAAACCACCCAAACAAGCCGTTCTGGGTTCCAAACTGCCACCCGACGATCGACGTTCGAATGGTGACAGTGTTCTCCAGGTAGACCACCTCACCCAGTTGCTTTGACCGGCCGTAAAGGTCGTCTGCGTCGGCGAAGTCGTCCTCCCGATAGTTTCCCTTGCGGCCCGAGAACACACAGTCCGTGCTCACGTGAATGAGCCGCGCGCCGCGCGTATCGCAGAACCCCGCCAGCACATGCGGCCAAAGGCTATTCACCGCGATAGACTCTACGGCATCCCGCGCGGCGGGCCGCTGCTTCACTACCCCCACCGCATTGAGAACAACATCCGGGTGCAGGTCGTCGAGTAGCAGGCCTACCGATGCAGGCTCCATCGCATCCAGACCGAACAGCAGCCTGTCCGGCGCCAGCCCAAGGCGCTGCGCATCGATGCCGAGTGAGTCCATGCTGGCTTTGGAGCGAGCCGCGGCGAACACCTCATTGTCACTGGAGAGCACTCGAATTGCCTCGCTGCCCAACATGCCGTTGGCGCCAAGAACCAAGATACGCATAACGATTTGAAACCTTCCGCAATTCCCCGGACAACCTTGGGGTACTCGATGCAATGATAGCATTCGTCGGCGGGCGGAGTTCGCCGTCGGTGATATCGTTGATCTCAGGAACCGCCGTCCCCCCGGTTCCAGTTGCCTTGAATAGTTGCGACAAGAAGGACCACAGTATGGCTGAGAATGGTAATCCCAACCGGGTCTTGTTCTACGCGCATTTCAACAAACTCGGCCGTGTCGAAGAATACGTCTATTACCAGCTGGAAAAGATGCGAGGCATCTTCGGCACCATCGTGTTGGTCTCCAACAGCCCGCTGCCTGAGGACGATCAGCGCCGCCTTGGGCAACTGTGTGATCATGTGTCGCAACGCGACAACATTGGGTACGACTTCGCTGCGTGGCGCGAAGGAATGCAGCACTTTGGTTGGGACAAGCTAGCCCATTGTGACGAAGTGACGGTTATGAATGACACTTGTTTTGGGCCGATCTTCGACTTCCAGGTGACGTATGCCCAGATGCAGTCCCGCGGCGTCGATTTCTGGGGCATGACCACCAACCTTGCGCTCACCGACCTGCTGGAAAACAGCAGCGGCGAAACCATTTTCGCGCCGGAACACATTCAAAGCTATTACATGACGTTCAACGCCCCGGTCGTCTCGTCCGAGGTGTTTGCCGACTTTTGGCATGGCATCCAAGACTATGCCGACGTGCTTGACGTCATCGATCACTATGAGATCCGGCTCACCAAACTGCTCGCCGACAATGGCTTCACTTTCGACTCCTACTACGATGCCACAGCCTATTGGGGCAAGCAGGAGATGAACAAGACAGAGGTTGACATCAGCGCCTTCTCGACCGGCGATATGAAAAAGTACAATCCCGGGTTTACCTGTAATCGCCCATTGTGGCTGTTGGAGACGGTAGATAGATACCCTTTCATCAAGACCAAGTTCGTCCGTTTGGTGCCTGCCCAGTTGGACGCCATCAGGGCGTTCATCACCGCCAACACCGACTACCCGATGCAGCTCATAGATTCCTACATCGGCGGCAGGTACTATGATCTGTGGAAAGAGAAAGACGCCGACGTGAAATACGTGTTGAATTCAAACACGTTCAAGCTCGGCAAAGTAATGATCGCACCATTTAGGCTATTAAAACGCCTCATCACCGGAAAGAACCCAGATGTCTTCGGACAACGCGCATAACGGCAATTCCGCAAAGGACACCGCAGATGCGGCGCGTAATATCTTTGCTTAAACGCCTGCTGCCGGCAGAAACGTCGCGCGGGCAATTCGTGCGTCGCCTCATACCTGGTATCCGGTGGTCGGCGGCGCGAAAAGGGTACCGACGCTACATCCGCCACGCCGAGCCAGGGCTATGGAGCCCACGGATTTCTGCCGACGGCGCATCCCCGTTGCTGTGCGTCGTCATACCGCTTTTCAACACGCCCGAGCGTTACCTGGCCCCACTTTTGGACTCGCTCACAAACCAGAGTTTTGCGGGCTTTGAGGCCGTCCTGGCCGATGCCTCGACCGACCCGACTTGCGCCGCCTTCATCAAGATGCGAGCGGCCCTGGACGACCGCTTTCGCTATCTGCGATTGGCCACCAATGGTGGCATCTCCGCCAACACAAACGCCGCGATCGCTTTGGCAAGCGCGCCATATGTTGTGTTCGTCGACCATGACGATCTCCTGGCTCGCGAAGCGCTAAACGAGGTGGCCTGCCGCCTGAGTGACGATCCGACCATCGATGTGCTGTATTCCGACGAGGACCTGCTCAGCGAGGACGGCACGCGCCGCCGGTCCCCCGCCTTCAAGCCCGAATGGTCGCCCCACCTATTGCTGCACTGCAATTTCACCAACCACCTATCGGTGATTCGTCGTTCCCTCATTGATGAGGTCGGCGGGCTGCGAACAGAGTGTGACGGTGCCCAGGATTTCGACCTACTACTTCGGCTGCACGACCTTGGCCGTCCGTTGAACGTTGCCCACATACCTTTGGTGCTTTACCACTGGCGCGAGGCCGCGTCATCGACCGCCCGGAGCCTTGGCAACAAAACTTACGCCGTGGACGCCGGAAGGAAAGCGATGGCGGAACACCTGCGCAGGGTTGGTGTCGAGTCCGCCGGCATAGATGTCTTGCCCGCACCCCCCGGCTGGCTTCGCGTCAAGCCTCGCTGGCAAGTGCCGGTGGCAGTGTTGGGCGCTGGACCAGCTGCTGACTCCATGCCGCTACTGCGCGGTCTGACCAGAAATGCCGTCTGCGCGCCCCAGTGGATCAGCCAGCCCGACGGTCTGGACGTTTCGGCGATCCCGGGTGACGCGCACGCCGTCGTGGTTTTCTTTCAGCCATTCAAGCCACTGCATCCAGATTGGTTGGACGATATGGTCGGCGCCCTGACTATCCCCGGTGTAACCGCCGTCACCCCTTTGCTTGCCGGGCATGACGACGTGAACGACGAGGCCGCCTTTGGTGCCCTCAACCCGAACATTGCGGTCATACGTCAACTCCAAGCGGTAGGCGACACGGCCTTCACCTGGCCGATCAACATTATCCGCGACGTGCCGTCGATCAAACCACTGGTTGTGGCAGTACGGCGCGATGGCCTCGGCCTGCTAGACCCGCTGGCTGCGGGCGAGTCAGTGCTGATCTCGCCGGACCAAGGATATTTGGTCAGTTGGGGCCTGCAACGCATGACCGCATATGATGCTTCAAAAAGCTCCAAACAGGCGGTGGGTGAAGCGTCATGACCAATAAAGTGGCTTTTTGTGTCGTCGCCTGGAACAATGCGGATGTCTTGCCCGTGTGCCTTGAGTCGCTGCAGGCCCAGTCAGGTGTCGATTTCGACATATACCTGCTTGATAACGGGTCCTCGGACAGTACTCGAACGGTCTTGGCTGACTATCCACATGTCAAGGTCACCTGGTCGTCAACAAACCATGGGTTTGCCCGCGGCAACAACATTCTGATCAGGCAAGCGTTGGACGATCCAAATGTGCAATACGTTGCGTTGATCAATTCCGACGCCACACTGGACCCGGCCTGGGCATCTTCGCTTGTTGACTTCGCTGAGAGCCATGCGAATGTGGGTTCCCTGCAGGGCCTGACGCTTGACTATTTCAACCATGCGGTCGTCGACTCGACCCACATTTTTGTTAACTCTTTCTTGCACCCGCAACAACAAGGTTTTGGCGAACCCAGAAAGCCACCAGGAGGGTACTACCCGCTCAAGGTATTCGGCGTCAACGCCGCCGCCTGCATGTACACCCGCACCATGATTGAGTCGCTGCCGGACCGACAACATGGGTTCTTCGATGAACGCTTCTTCATGTACGTCGAAGACGCGGATGTCAGCTATCGGGCCCTGATTTGCGGCTGGGATTCGTGGTTCGTACCAGATGCCATCGCGTATCACATGGGGTCGACCAGCACAAAGAAGCGCGGATCCGAATACAGCCTGAAGATGATAGGACGCAATCTTCCCGCGATGGTCTACAAGAACACGCCGCGCGGCGTGTTTCGGCGAAGCATTCCACATGTCGGTTTGGGACTAATCAAACTATTGCGAGTGTACGCCGAGCGGAATGGCATCAAGGCACCCGTCATGTTTACACTGGCGCTTCTTCGCGGGTTCACACGAATCCCCAGATTCACCGCAAGCCGGCGGCAAATCATGGCGGCCAAGTCAATCGAGGACGACTACCTGATGCGAATCTTCCGGCAGGACGGGGTTCTCGGTTAGACATCCGCAGGCGCTTGTCGCCCTTGCCCGCGCTTGAGGCATGAACTATCCTTGGACGAATGAAGGTCATAACCATCATCGTCCCCGCCTACAACGAAGAGGCGTCTCTGGGCCCACTGATTGACCGTCTTGACCTTCTGGCCGAGTCACAGCCCAACTACCGCTTCGAGTACCTGTTCGTCGATGACGGCAGCAAGGACCGCACGCTCGAGCTGCTTAAGCAGCATGCCGCGGAAAACCCGCGAATATCCTACGTCTCACTGTCGCGCAATTTCGGGCAAGAGGTCGCCATGCTGGCCGGTCTCGACAAGGCAGATGGTGACGCAGTCGTCATCATTGAGGCAGACCTACAAGACCCGCCGGAACTGGTTCCCGAAATGATCAAGCTTTGGGAGGACGGCTACGACGACGTCTACGCGCGTCGAAACACCAGGAAGGGTGAAACCTGGCTAAAGAGGAGTACGGCAAGCTGGTACTACAAGGTTCTGCAGCGGTCGTCGAAAGTCGAGATTCAACGTGATACCGGCAACTTCAGGTTGCTCGACCACAGGTGCGTGCTGGCGCTGCGACAGATGCGCGAGCGCGAACGTCAGGCCAAGGCCCTGTTCAGTTGGATTGGCTACAAGAAGATAGAGATCGTCTACGACCGTGACCCACGTGCCGAGGGCGAGACGAAATGGAGTTATCCGGCGCTGATCAACCTCGCAATCAACGGCATAACCTCCTTCACGATTGCGCCATTGCGCGCAGCCAGCATCTTTGGCTTCATTATTTCCTTTGTAGCCGTCATCTACATTTTCCTGATCATCATTCAGACCCTGTTCACCAACAACCACCAGGCCGGTTGGCCAGCTATCATGTGCGTGGTACTGTTCCTAGGCGGCATACAGTTGATCAGCCTGGGGATCATCGGGGAGTACGTCGGGCGCATTTTCAACGAGACCAAGCGTCGCCCGCTGTACCTAGTCGATGAGTACCACCGCGCCGCCGAAGAAGAGGATCAAGCGTGACCCCAAGGAGGAACCCGATGAGCGGGGACGCCATACACACTTTCGTTGTCTTGGCCTACAAGGAGTCCGCATACTTGGAAGAATGCATAAAGAGCGTTCTTAACCAGAAGTACCCCAGCAAGGTTCTTATCGGCACATCCACGCCAAATGACCACATTCACGGGCTGGCGCAGAAGTACGGGCTCGATGTCGTTGTCAACCCAGGGTCGAAGGGAATCGGCTACGACTACGACTTTGCCGCGCATTGTGGCACAACAGAACTGGTGACTATCGCACACCAGGACGACTTCTACGACTACACATATTCAGATCGTATTGTTGCCGCCTACGCTGCCAGCAAGAATCCCCTGATGATTTTCCCTGGCTACTACGCCATAAAGCGGGGCAAACGGGTTTACATGGACCTGAACTTTGTGTTCAAGGGCATCATGCTTTATCCGCTCAATTTCACCCCGCTCCAAGGCGTGCGCTTCTTCAAGCGTCTCTCTTTGCGGTTTGGTGACCCCATCATGTGCCCCGCGGTGACGTACGTCAAGGCCAAGCTTCCGTCCCCGTTGTTCGCTTGTGACGACCTGATTTGCAGCGTCGATTGGTTTGCGTACGAAGTGCTTTCTCGGGAACCAGGCGAGTTCGTGTACATGAAGGATCGCCTCATGGGCCACCGCATTCATGTTGGTTCGACTACCTCCAAGACGATCGGTGCAAACATCAGAACTGAAGAGGACGTCTACATTCTGAAGAAGTTCTGGCCCACGGCGATAGCAAAACTGGTGGCGAAGCTTTACAAGGCCAGCGAGTTCGCAAACGACCCAAAGTAGGCTCCTCGGCGCCCGACCCGGTGCGATCCGAATGGCAAGCGGTTTCAGTGCACTAGATAGGTCTGGACCTGATGGCCGTGAACCTCTCCTTCAGTTTCAGGAAACGCTTTTCAAACAGCTCATATGAGCCCCACGACAGCAGGATTGTGAGTCCTATGGCAAAAACCAATAATGCGATGGCCACCAGCGGTGTCAAGTTTTCCAGCCCGCCAAGCCGCGGCCCCAATCGTCCCATGCATTCCCTCGCCACGATGAAATGGAAGACGTACAGGCCGAACGAGATCTTGCCAAGGTAGGCCAGCACTCTGTTGCCAAGCACTACACTCATGACCCGGCTCTTGCTAGTGATCACCGCGTCCAGAATCAGAACGAACGCGACGCCATACATCGTGTATCGGGCCACATCTCCGTAGGAAGTCGGCTCAATCGGCGGCAGTAGGAAGGTGCCTGCTGTGATCAGCAGACCCAACACGATTTCGACCCAGCTTGCCAGCTTCGACAGGAAACCGTCGAACACGCCAAGCCCCAGCATTGTTCCGAGCACAAAGCCATCGCATTGGATTGGGGAGGCCCAGATGAACGGAGCAGGCATGGCATACACCACAGCCACCAGCCGCATCAAGCAGAGAACGGTAAGCACCGCGACACCGGCAATAAGCACCGTCTTTTTGCTCAGCTTGGCCAACACCGGCACGACGAAAGGCAGAAGCAGGTAGTACTGTTCCTCAAGTGAGATCGTCCACAGATGCGCAACGCCCACTATGTCGTTGGTCCAACCGGTCAAGGACGCCCAGAGATTGTCCGTGAAGGTGAACAGCCTCAAGACGCTGGCACCTGATACCGACCCTGGATGGGTTGCTTCTGAAATCACGATCATCACGATGATGAAGGCGAAATAGAGTGGCCAGATTCTTAGAACTCGTCTTAGAAAATACTTCTTCAGAGACACTCCGCCAAATCTTCGCACTTCCAAGACCAGCAGCCTCGTCAGCAAAAAGGAACTGATCACAAAGAACAGCTCGACGCCCACGTATCCGTTGATGTGTATGACCCAAAAGGGGCCCCATGGCACCTCGAAGTGGTACAGGAACACCCAAAGAAACGCAAAGAACCGCAGACTGTCGACATTGCCGAAATACACCCGCGGCTGTTCTGTGCCGCTAAGCTCAGTTGTGCCAGTCTTGGCGGTCGCGGAACGAAGCATTGGTGGCATGGTCATGTCAGCACTCACTCAACCCAGCCTTGTACACGGCACATCCCACGCCGTCGTGTCCGACTCTGAAGGCTGCCACCCCAGCGGCACCACCGGTGCCGCAACACCCTGCACGCCAGGACCGCATTGGGCGCGAGCAGAGGAAACGAAGTCGCTCCAACCCGCCCCGGACAGCCGCGCCGGGTTCGTCGTGGTGAAACTGAAACTCTGCACAACAAACAGCGCTACCAGCGTCAGCGCAGCGAGCTTGACATCCACACGCTTGGCAAAGACCAGTTGATCGAGTGCCACGATCCATGCCGAAAGCAGGCACAACGCGGCCCCCACCCCCCAACGGCCAAGAGAGACAGTGTCCATCGTCGTGAACAGACCACCCGGGTACCGCACCATGTATATCGCGAAGAACCAAAGCGCCACGCCAACAATCCCACCGTAAGCAATAGCTAGACGACTTACGCCTGATCCACGCCAAAACGCCAACAGCGCCGGCAGAACGGACACCACTGCAAGCAGCGCCAGACCCCGAACACCGATCACGGCAACTGCGGCGGCCAACAGCGGCACCGATGATGTCACACTGCCTCCAAACACAATGACGACCAGCCCGCGCACCGCGCCAACAAAGGTCTGCGGATCTTCGGAATACGCATTGCGCCCCGTCGCCAGGTATGCAACCCCCTGAAAAGCGCAGGCGACCAACAGTGCGAGGCTGATTAGACGCTGGCCGCGGTTCTTGCTTCTTACGATGAACCACAACGCGATAGGCGCAAAGAACGCCACTTGTATCTCCGACAGCCCCAACGCCAACGTGTATGCCACCAACCCAACGACGGCAAACCGAGCGCGCGGCATCGCAAAGAGTACCCAGAATGCCCCATACAGCGCCCACCAATGCAGATTGCAGAGCGTTCCCAGCGGCTCAATGCCGGCCAGGGGCAGCAAAAGCGGCACTAGTACTACTGCCAGGCGCGTTGGCCATGACGTCAGCAGGTGCCTCGAACACTGATACGACACGGCGCTGACGACCGCGACGCAAACGCAAGCCGCGAGCGTGGCCAATACCGCCCAGTACCGAACCGGCCCCAGCGCCAAAATTCCGGCCGCCACACGCGGCACGAACTGCAGGTACCCCGCATACGGACGGAAGAGCAACCACGGACTGGGGTCTTTGAACCATTGACCGACAAAAATGACGCCGTCCTCCGCATAGAGCCGCCCTCGCTCTTCAGGACGCACTCGAAGCCAGACCAGAATCGTGCCAAACACAACGATGCCCAGCAGCACCAACATCGGCTTGGACTTCAACCATGTCATCGCAGCGACAAGACGACCCATATCAAGTCACTACCCTTCCGACGCTCATTGCGACACACTCCACTCCACTGGGAAGAAGGCCTGCTCGCCACCGTTTTCTTGCCTCAATTTGGAACTGGAGGCTCGCGCCGACTCTATCACAGGATACCTCAGAGATCGCCGTCACGTCCGCTGCCGCGAATAGCCCAAAGGTGCACAAGCACTCCGAATAGCGGCCCAACCAGCACTGCCGCGATTACCTTTCCGACACCAGCCAACGGCAAGGCGAACAGCAGGGCCACCGTCGCACCTGCCCCGAGAAGCCAACCAACCAGATACGCCCTGTGCGCGCCAACGGCGATCGTCGCGGTGCCAGAGATGGTCAGCAAGGCCACCGACACCGTGGCGAAGGTCAAACAGCCCAACATCAGCCCCGACATCACGTACTGCGAGCCGAACAGCAGCCGCATGATCCATGGGCCAACAAACCCGACCACCAACGCAAGCAGGGCCCCCAAGGCAGCCAAGCCTGCGAAAGGTTTGACCAACACCTTGAGGCTGCCGTTCCTTACCGCAACAAAACCCGCGATCGCTATGCTCTGAAACACAGTGAGCGGCACCATCACCGGAGCGCGTGTCAACTGGACTGCCAGAAGAATTGTCGCAAGCCCTGGCGTGGCATCGCCAAGAGCTGCGCGAACAATCGCCGGAAACCCATTGACAAGCACGGCGGCTGCCATCGCTGCCAACATCGCCAACAACCCATTCCCTAGCAGACGCCGCAGCCCAACATCACCTCGCGCGAGCAGCGCTTCACGAGCCGGTCTAATAGCAAGCGCAACCAGCAGCGATGTGAGAGCCGGTATCGCCATGGCCAACTGCAGTGACACCAGCGACGGCAAAGTCAGCGCGATCACCAACACCAGGCCGATCCTGACCGTTGGCTCCGACAGGAACAGCACGATCATGGTGCCCCATCGATGATGCCCCGCCAGTGCACCCGCCAGCGAAAGATAGCACCCATAAATCACAAGGATTGCGGCGCTGACCGACACTACCAGCGTGCTGGCACCAAGACTTGGCGCCCAAAGGGGCGACAGCAGAAGCAGGGCAACAACACCTGCGCCAGTTAGGATGACGGCCATCGTCAGCACCCTGGCCGGTCGCGCAACACCCCTGTCACCAGATTCAAGGTTGGCGCTGCTGACCGCCCGCGAGGACTCGTTTTGGATGCCGGTGATGATCTGAAAGCATCCAAAAAGCGCCGAGTAATACACCAACAGCCGCGTGTAATCTGCCGTGTCGAGTACTCGCGCGGCCACCGCCATCACCACCACCGCCGAGACCGCACTCCACCCGCTCGCCACGATCATTCCCACGGATCGACTTGGCGAAATGAGCCTCTTCGCGGCCGCAGGGGCTTCAGTCATGGCCGTTGCCCGACACCTCGCCCGCGCCAACTTCGCTCGCGCGATGACGCACGGTGAACAGCACAAGCGCGAGACACGCAAACCCGATACTGCCAACAACCCAGGTGATCATGGGGGACGGTACCCCGGCCCGCCACCATTCGACTTGCTTGTTCAGATCGAGTTCAGGACCGCTGGCACCGCTGACATAGCGTCGAATCAACTCGTGCAGCGCCCACGACTGAGCCAACACCAAGAACACGAACATCACCCACGTCTGGCCAAGCGTCAGCGCGCGTGTGCCTTCCTTCTTGCGATAGCTCAGAAGAACCGCCGCCAACAGAAGCATCAAAGGCGCCAGGTACCGAGGCTGCACGCCCTGGCCGACTTCGAGGCCGCTCATCTGCAGCGTGAACACTGGGACGACGAGCAGCAAGAATGCGACGCCACCTGCGGCGATACCCTTCATCCAGGACATGCGCCGCATGCCCTGGAACATGAGACCGACGCCGACCGCCATGCTGAGCACG
The DNA here is from genome assembly GCA_009781145.1 of Propionibacteriaceae bacterium. Taxonomy (GTDB): domain Bacteria; phylum Actinomycetota; class Actinomycetes; order Propionibacteriales; family Propionibacteriaceae; genus WRGV01. Next base: position 31,741 of record WQYR01000002.1, read on the forward strand.
GTGGTCATTGACCCCATTGGCGTATCCAGCCAGCCGAGCATTCCCGTCCAAAAACCAGCTATCAGCCCCGGCAACTGCGTCACGTTGTAAATCAGCAGACGCCCGTCCCCAGCGGTGCCACCATTTAGCCCAACCAGCCCCGACGACTGCGAACCACCGAACGTGCCGACGATGCCTATCACGCTCACGACCAGCATCCCCGCCCACACGAGCCGGTGAGTTCGCCACCTTGACGGACGCATGTCAGGCAAATGAGCAGCTCCAACAGCCAGGACCGCGACAAAACAATAAGTGGCACCGTCCGACCTTGCACCAGCACACATCAATGCGGCAAGCACTGCGACCACGGCTAAGGCACGTCGCCGCCAAGCGGGTGTGTCATCAAATCGGGTGGCGAAAAGGCCTGTCAGTGCGAACCAGGCCACAGGAACACCAATGAACACCCAGGCGGACGGGTTGACAGAAGTCACAAAATAGATCACCAAAGGAACACTGAACCCAACCATCACATACGCAAGCAGCCGCTTCATCGAACGCGGCAACAACCATGCCAACACCCCGAAGAACAGCGCTGCGATCAGCGCATTCGCGGACCGCACCAACAAGTTCGTAGTGTCCGACCCGCTGGGCGACGACGACACAAACACGTGCATGATTCGGTAATACGCGCCTGGATATCCGCCGTTGTTCACCCTGTCCGAACCGATCACCGCGTCAGGTGACACCTGAGTGGAGCACCCCGCCGAGATTGGCTGATTGAAAATGAAACAGCGCATGGCTGCGATTCTGGCGGGCACCTCCACGATCGGCAATGACTTGTCATCGAAGTCGTAGCCCACGATTTTGCAGAACTGACCAACCGGCTCTGGGCACCAAATGCTGGTCAAGTGGAAGTCGTCGTCGGGCCCGGCCCCCTCGGGGGACGAGACGATCCATGCGGCCGCGGTGAACGCGGCACCCATAACAACGATGATAGCGACCAGAACCCGAGTGATGATTCTCCACACACCAGATGATGCCGACGCGGTGGCCTTTGGACAAGTGTCGTTCGGCACTGTCTGGTCAGTCGTCGGGCCATCAGCCGCGTTCGTCATCAAGCTGCTCCAACTTCTGCCTCGCGATCGCGGCCTCTTCTGCCAGGCGCCGAATCTTGTCTTCCTGGCTTGATACTTCAAGCGAAAGGTGCAAGCACACTCCCAACAGCAGGAGTATTGCCAACGTGAACAACAGGTTTGAGGCAACCTGGACGCCGACCAGCCGCGCGGCCCAGTTCAACAGGCCCGGCCATGCTGCCAAGACGATGCTGATGACGCCAACTATCACCCACAGCGCTGCGTACTTTTCTTTCAGCCGACGCGACCTCAGCAACAGCAGGATACCCAAAATGATGCATACCGCTATCACAATGAAGAAAATACTTCCGCGCATCAGGCACCGTCCTTTTCTGAGACCCGACGCCGGGTCAGCGCAACCAGCAACGCAAACATCGTACGTCCCAACAGAATGGTTGACTTGAACGGATTGTGTGACGCCTGACCGGCCCGTCGGGCAAGCATCTCTACCGGCACCTGGGTCACCGAGCAGCCAGAACGAATCGCCATCACCAGGGAATCCACCGTGTCGCCCAGGTATTCCGCTGGATAATGGCGACAATACTGCGCGATGGCCTTGCGGTTGGCGGCCCGGAACCCGGACGTGATGTCAGTCAGCTTCGTGCCAGCCATCCGTGACACGATCGCGGCCAGCAGGCTCATTGCCCATCGCCGGGGGCCATGAACCGAATACTCGCCCTTACCGGCGAACCGTGCCCCCAAGCAGATGTCCGCATCCGCCAGGCCACTCAAAACCAGAGGGATGTCCGACGCCGCATGCTGCCCATCTGCGTCTACCTGAATCGCCTGGTCATAGTCGTACCGCCTGGCGAATTCATACCCGGCCCTCATTGCCCCACCGACGCCAAGATTGAACGGCAACCTCAACACAATCGCACCGGCCGCTTCGGCGATGTCCGCTGTCGCGTCAGTTGACCCGTCATCAACAACCAAAACATCAACTCCCGGGTTTGCCGAGATGATCTCGCCCAGCGTAGCCGCGATAGCTTCCGCCTCGTTCCAGGCGGGCGTGATCACAAGAGTTTTCACCGTGCCACCTACACCACGCCAGCCGGGTACTCCGGCACCTTGTAGCCCGTCGCTTCCAGCTTGCCAAGATCAAGCACACTGTGCAACGGCCGCGGCGCGATACCAACCTTTCCGGCGTAATACTCTTCTGTTGTCACTGACGTCACGTCATCGGCACTGCGACCATGAGCCACGAACACCGCCTTGGCGATCTCCGCCCAACTGATCGGCTGTCCGCCGTCCGTGCAGTTGTAGGTACCGAAAGGCGCCTGCGTGTCCAACAGGTATTTGATGGCTGCCGCCAGGTTTGAGGTGTGCGTCAACCGACCGATCTGGTCCCCGACGACGGATGGCTTGATGCCCTTGTCAGCCAGCTCCCCCATCGTCTTGATGAAGTTCTTGCCGTCACCAACAACCCAACTGGTGCGCATCAGATAGTGGCGTGGCGCCACCGACACTGCCACATCACCCGCCGCTTTTGACTCACCGTAAACACTCAACGGCGCCATGGCGTCGTCCTCCACCCACCGATCATGGGTGCCGTCGAAAACGTAATCCGTTGAAATGTGCACCAACACCTGGTGGTGCTCGACAGAAAGCCGCGCCAACAGCGCCGGCACCGCGGCGTTGGCCTTCCACGCACCCACACGTCCCTCTGGTGTCTCCGCACCGTCGACGTTCGTCCAACCCGCTGCATTGATTACCACGCCGTAGTCGCGCCACGGGAACGCCGCCACCTGGGCCGGGTCGGTCAGGTTCAAGGTGTCAATGTCGAACCCCGAAGCATCGGGCAGCAACGCGCTGAGCGCGCGCCCCAACTGACCATTGGCGCCCAGTATCAAGGTCTTACGCGGCAGCACTGCCTTCGCGTCGGCCAACCTCGGGTGCGCCTTGTCTTTGTCCGAAACCACGGCCTCGCTCAACGGGATCGGCCAAGCTATGTTCACCGTCTCGTCTGCCAGATTCACAAAGGCATATGAATCGAGGTTATCGGCGCTCCAATGTTCATTCACCAGATAGGAATACGCAACATTGTCCTCCAACGTCTGGTAGGCGTTTGCCACGCCGCGCGGCACAAACACGGCAATTGACTCATCCACCACGGTTGTGAACACCGCACCATAGGTCGCACCATCGCGCAAATCGACCCACGCCCCAAAAAACCGGCCATGCGCCGACGAAACCATCTTGTCCCAAGGTTCGGCATGAATGCCCCGCGTCGTGCCACGCTCGACATTGAAAGACATGTTGTTTTGCACCGGCTCGAAATCCGGCAGGCCCAGGCCCACCATCTTTGCGCGCTGCCAGTTCTCTTTGAACCAGCCGCGATTGTCGCCGTGGACCTCCAGGTGAACCACCAACAAACCGGGGATTGGCGTGACTTCAATGCTCAATGCCATACGTCACTGTCCTTGCTTGCTGTATTTGGCCTCGGTGGCTTCCTTCTGGGGACGCCACCATGCCTCGTGCTGCCTGTACCACTCGATGGTGTCGGCCAGGCCATCGCGGAAGCTTGTGAATTGCGGCGCCCAGCCCGTCTCGTCCCGAAGCTTCGACGAGTCGATCGCATAGCGCATGTCGTGACCAGGCCGATCATTGACGTGCTCATAATCGTTTGGGTCATAACCCATCAATTCCAGGATCATCTCGACAACATGCTTGTTGTCCATCTCGCCATCTGCGCCGATCAGATACGTCTCGCCAACACGTCCCTTGTCAATGATTGCCCAAACCGCCCGGTTATGGTCAAGCACGTGAATCCAATCGCGCACATTCTCGCCCGCGCCATAAAGCTTCGGGTGCACCCCGTCAATCAAATTGGTGATTTGACGCGGAATGAACTTCTCGACGTGCTGAAAAGGCCCGTAATTGTTGGAGCAGTTGGAAATAGTCGCCTCGACGCCGAACGAACGCACCCAGGCGCGCACCAACAAATCACTGCCGGCCTTGCTGGATGAATAGGGGCTGGACGGGTTGTAAGGCGTGGTCGGCGTGAACTTGGACGGGTCGTCCAACTCAAGATCGCCATATACCTCGTCGGTGCTGATGTGGTGGTACCGCACGTGATGCCGCCGCACCGCCTCAAGCAGCGTGAATGTGCCCACTAGGTTCGTCTGGATAAAGGGTGACGGATCGAGCAGTGAATTGTCGTTGTGCGATTCCGCCGCAAAGTGCACCACCAGGTCGGCGGCGGCCACCAGCGGGTCGACGGTGTCGGCGTCGGCCACGTCGCCCTGGACGAAAGTGATCTGATCGCGCACGTCGTCGAGCGAGGCCGGGTTGCCAGCATAGGTCAGCTTGTCGAGCACTGTGACCTGTGCGTCGGAACGCTCACTTAGTGTCTGATGCACGAAGTTCGCTCCGATGAATCCAGCGCCGCCTGTGACAAGCACTTTCATGCAGAATCCTTTCCCGGTTATCCCTTAAGCCTACCCGACAGAGCCCGTGGCTGGGCTAATTTTCCAGCAGCTGCCGAAGATACGCGCCGTAGCCAGACTTCGCGAGCGAGTCGGCCCGACTGGACAACCCATCGTCACTCAGGAAACCCCGGCGCCAGGCCGCCTCCTCGGGGCAGCCCACCTGAAGGCCCTGTCGCGCTTGAATGGTGCGAACGAAGTCGCTGGCGTCATTCAACGAGTCGAACGTGCCCGTATCAAGCCAGGCGACGCCGCGAGGCAGCACTTCGACGGCCAGCCTTCCCTGCTGCATGTACTCGCGGTTGACGTCGGTGATCTCGTACTCGCCGCGGGCGGATGGCTTGAGATCGCGAGCAATCGCCACCACGTCATTGTCGTAGAAATACAGGCCTGGCACAGCGTAATGCGATTTCGGCTGTGCCGGCTTTTCCTCCAATGAGATGGCTTTGCCGTTCGTCCCAATCTCGACGACACCGTAGGCTTGCGGGTCGCTTACCCAATACGCGAACACAGCGGCCCCGTCCAGCCCCCGAAACCGAGTCAGCGTCTGGCCCAGCCCCTGCCCGTAGAAGATGTTGTCGCCCAGCACCAGCGCAGATTCGTCGCCGCCGATGAAGTCAGCGCCAATGGTGAAGGCTTGCGCCAAACCCTTCGGCTCGGGCTGCGTCGCATAGGTTATGGCAATGCCGAACTGGCTGCCGTCCCCAAGTAGACGGTGAAAGTTGGGTGCATCGTCCGGTGTCGTAATGATGAGGACGTCCTCGATGCCCGCCCAGATCAACGTGGCCAGCGGGTAGTAGATCATCGGCTTGTCATAGACAGGCACCAACTGCTTGCTCGTCGCCATGGTGATCGGATGCAACCGCGTGCCTGAGCCGCCCGCCAGAATAATCCCGTGCATGACGACTATTCTGCCAGATCATGCAACCAACCGCCCCGCGATGCGAAATCTCGATCCCCACAAGTGACGCTGGTAGGATCGATATGTGCCAGAAGCCCCGAATGTCGCTATTGTCATAGTGACCTACAAGCGCCAAGAGCTTCTCAGCGTGCTGTTGGATTCGCTGGTCACCCTGACCATGCCACCCGCCCATGTGGTGATCGTCGACAACGAGGCCTCTGCGGAAACCGAAAAGCTTGCGGGTGGCCTTTCCGCGCAACTGAAAAGCACAGCGGTGCATTATGTGCCAATGGAGACAAACACCGGCGGCGCCGGCGGCTTCAGCAAGGGCGTAGACACGGCGTATCGCTTGGGCGCGGAGTGGATCTGGCTGATGGATGACGACGTGAAGGTCTTTCCGCAATCGATGGAAAAGCTGGCGCCGTGGCTGTTAGAGGGCGTGGCCAATGACACACGGGTTATGCAGGTTAGCCGTCTCAACTTCGACGGCAGCAGTTTCTACTGGCAGTACAATTTCCGCATCGGCCTCGGCATTCCCAACCCCATCTCACCACCCGCCTTCCAGGCCAAGGAGACCAGTCGGGAAATCAACACGATGTGCTTCGAGGGTGGCCTTGTGCATCGCAGCATCGTCCAGAAGATCGGGCTGCCAGACGATCGGTTCTTCATCTACTCGGACGACGCGGCATACGGCTACCTCGCCAGCAAGCACACCCACCTCATTCTCATCAACGAAACCTTGATGCAACGCACAAGGCCGCTCGACAATCTGAGGATTGGGCGAATCCGCCGCCTCAATACCACCAGCGATATGACACGGTATTACATAATGCGCAACCGCGGCTATTTGGCGCGATATTTCCAGCTTTTCGGTGATTACAAGCCGGTGTTGTTCGGGCTCGGAACCGCATTGACCATGACCAAGGAGACCATCCGCCTAGTGCTGGCGAAGGATCGTCGCGTTGGCCTCAAAGCCTTGACGAACGGGCTGAGGGACGCCCGCGCGTTGAGAACCGACAAAAACTGGCTTCCAGTGGCGGAGCTTGTGTAATGGGCCAACTCGTAACTGTCATTATCCCGGTGCACAACGCCAAGCCCTTCCTTGAGCGCACCGTCGGGGCGGTGCTAGCGCAAACCTACCCTGATTTCCAGTTGGTGCTGGTGGACGACGGCTCGACTGACGGCTCCACGGAGATGATTAACGGCTTCTTGAAGGCGGATAGCCGGGTGCAGGCAGTCTTCCAGTCTGCACAAGGCGTTGGCAGCGCCCAAAACGCTGGCCTCGACGCCGCAACGGGCGACCTCATCACATTTTGCGACCATGACGACTTTTACCACCCGCAATACCTGGAAATTCTCGTTGCGGCCCTCGAAAACACCAACAGTGATATCGCGAAGTGTCGCTGGTTGCGTCCGGGCTTGACTTCCGTGCCGAACATTTCGTTCCAGCATTACGAGGCCAAGGACGTCAACATAACCGAACTGCGCGACCCCTTGCGGGCCTATCAGACCGTCTTTTCACGACTGCTGCGATTCCTGGCCCGCAACGACGCCATTTATTTCAATGAGGCGAATTGGGGCAAACTGTACCGAGCTGCGCTATTCGATGGCGTGCGTTTCCCGGTCGGCCAGTATGCTCAAGACATATCGGTGGCCGGCTCACTGTTGTCGCAAGCCCAAAAAGTGGTCGATGTGGCTTTGCCACTCTACTTCTGGGTACAGCACTCCGGGTCCATATCGCACAACCGACGAAACTTCCAGTTCCTGGCCGACAACATAGCTGCGGCGTCGAAAGGTTTTGACCTTTCGATCCAATTGGGTGTTGTGCCCTACCGGAGCTACTTCATGCTGCGCGAGACCATCTCTGACATCGTCCGGCTTGACGGTGATCACCGCGCCTATGTCGCTGATATCCGCCGGGACTACTTGGCCAGAATGCCGCACCGGGCACGCGCGGACGCGCTGTTCCTGCTTAGGCACCTTGAGAACCGCGCGTACAACCTTTTCGTGCACTCCCGGTCATGAGATTGCCGCAGCAAGCGGGCCGTCCACCAAAGTCAGCGCAGATGCGATGGCCATGTGCATGTCAAGATACTGATATGTTCCCAGGCGTCCGCCGAAAAACACCTGCTTGGCCTGTTCTGCCTTGACTTCTCCGCGGTACGCCTCGATGCGCTCGCGATCGACCGGTGAATTCACCGGGTAATAGGGCTCATCGTTACGGCATGCGAAATGGCTGAACTCACGTGCGATCACGGTCGCATCGGGCGTGTAGTTGCGCTCCGGGTGAAAATGACGAAATTCGATGATCCGGGTGAACGGCACGTCCGAATCCGCATAATTCATAACAGAAGTGCCCTGAAAATCGGCCGTCGGCAGTGTCTCATACCCAAAGGCCACTGTGCGCCAACCCAGTTCGCCTTTCGAGCACGCGAAATACCGATCGAGCGGCCCTGTGTAAACAACCGGCACCTGCCCCACGACTGCCGACTTGGACAGTGGACCGTCGCCTAGAAAGTCCTCACCCAAATGTATCTCGATGCGTTCGTCGTCGGCCATTCGCTCAAGCCACCGTCCATACCCGTCCGTCGGCAGACCCTCATACTTGTCGTTGAAATACCGGTTGTCGTATGAGTAGCGAACCGGCAGTCTGGACACAATAGACGCCGGCAGATCCTCCGGCTCCGTCTGCCACTGCTTTGCCGTGTAATTCATGAAAAACGCCTCATACAAGGGACGTCCGACCAGCGATATCCCCTTCTCGACGAAGTTGGACGGCTCCTTACCAGCCAACTCGCCCGCCTGTGATTCAATCAACGCCCGCGCCGCATCTGGCCCCATCATTGAGCCAAAGAACTGATTGATTGTGCCCAGATTCACCGGCAGCGGAAACACCACGCCACGATGCACGGTGTACACCCTGTGCACATAATTGGTGAACGACGTGAATTGATTCACATAGCTCCACACCCGCTCATTCGAGGTGTGGAACAGATGCGCCCCGTAGCGATGTATTTCGATTCCGGTGGCCTCATCCAGGGACGAGTATGCGTTGCCGCCAACATGGTCGCGTTTCTCGACAATTGCCACCCGCAAGCCTCGCTCGCGAGCCAGACGATCAGCTACCGTCAACCCGAAAAGCCCAGCCCCAACCACCACTACATCAACCGACGACATCGCCTCTCCTATACTCGAAAAACACAGTTCATAATAGTGGGGGTGTACTAACGGTCAGTGTATGAGCGACCTCGGGTCGAAAACGCCGCCTTGCGGGTTGAGCGCCTGGAAGTGCACGTGGCATCCCGTTGACAAGCCGGTGCTGCCCACGTAGCCGATGAGTTGACCCTGCTTGACCTGCTGGCCGACCGTCACCGCAATGCTGCTCTGGTGGCCGTACCCGGTGCTTAGCGTGCCGTGGTTGATCTCGGCGTAGTTGCCGAGGCCGCTGTTCCAGCCCACATAGGTAACAACGCCGTCCGCTGCGGCCACAATCGGGGTGCCGCAGGGCGCCGCCAGGTCGATGCCGGAATGGAACTCACGATATGGAACGGTGCGCCACCCGAAGCCGGAAGAAAGAGTGAAACCCTTGACCGGGTAGATGAACTGCCCGTCGTCGACGGCCACCGGCGTGCCAGCCATGCTGTATTGCGCCCAGTCCATGACAGTCAGGCCAGGCCTACCCTGGGCTTGCGCGGCCTGCGCGGCGGCGCCAGCTTCCGCGGCGGCCTTTTCGGCGGCTGCTTTGGCAGCGGCGGCTTTGACCTGGCGATCAGTCGCCAGCGCGTCGGCCGCAGCGCCCGAAGCCGCCGTCAGGGTGGACGTGTCGTCGTTGGCCACCGGAACGATCGGGTCGGACGGCGCGTGCGCGATGGCAGCCACCACTGGCGGGACGGTCTGGCCGCTGGACGACGGCACAACAAAAACCAGGCCGGCGATGGCCGCGATGGCCACAACCGGCATCAGAGCTGCCGCAACACGAAGCTTGCGCTCACGCGGGCGTGAGGCGTGCCTGGTGCGAATGAATGTTGTCACCACCGGCGAGGCAAAGCCGCGCAGACTTGGACGAATGGTGGTTGTGTCATCTGTCAGCAGACGACGCGCCGCCAAGCGCCGGGCCGGCGCTGCAGGGGTGGCCACGTCATCGATAAAGCCTCGAGCCGCAGGTCTGGACGGTCGGTAGATGGCTTGCTCGGAGTCGACCTCAATGGCCTCACCGTCAGTTAAGCCTCTACGAGCCATAGCTGCCCTAGATACCTTTCAGAAGACGACGGATGCTGAGAAAAGTTTAGAATGCTTTGTTCGCTTAGGCAAGCGTAGTCTGAGAAATTCTCAGATAAAGCCGTCGGCGTGTCGCGGCAGCGACCATGACATCCAGCTTCCCTCATCGCCGAAACACTCTTGTTTGAGCACACACTTGAATGGGCTCCTCACATATTGGTGCGGAGCGACGGCCCTCATCCGTCGCTCCGGGCCAATCTCCCGACCCCCCATGAGAGGCTGCGTAGGGCACCTGCCCTCTTGATCCTCCTACGCGGACCCTCTCCGTTTCTCTCAATAATGAAGACGGTTGCAAAGCGCGTTTCATAACACCCTAGGCGGTATTTTTTGGAAACAATCCTGCCGCGCCCAGCCCTTATACTGATGTGGTGTCACACCACCCAACCGGGCAAGCCAAGTGAACGTCGCACAAGCCACCGCACACGAAGTGGCGTACCTGTGGCGGGCCATCGCTGCCACTCTGCGCGCGCGAGGCTGGACGATTCTGCTGTTGCTGACGCTCGGCTGGGTCGGCTACAACATGACCGTCTTTATCGCCGGGTTCGTGGCGCCAATGTGGGCGTGGGCCGTCATCCCCATCATGGGGGCCGGTTGCTTGGTGCAGCTGATCGTCACCCTTGCGGCGTATCGCACCGTCATCGAGTTCGCCCAGGCAAACGACCCTTCCACCCAGTTGCCGCACCTTTCGCTTGTGCCGCTGCTGTCCACGATGCTCGTGCCATTCGCGGCCGCCTACTCGGCATATGGTTTCTTCACGGGGTATGCCCGCGACACCGTGATAGCCGCAGGAGCCCTGGTTGGCACCTTCGCTGACGCCGCATTCCTGGGTGACATTAACCCGCTGGCCTCCGTAACCACCATGGTGATCTGTGTCGCTGTCTTCGTCCTGTTGTGGGTGGCCGCTCGCGTCATCAAGGCAGCGGCCGGCAAGACGGCGTCCCCCGTCCTGTCGGTGATCAGCGCCTTCGTGTCCAGTTGCAACACCTTTTTGATGCTGTTCTCGATTTTCCGTCTTTCCAGCTACGCCCACACGTGGGCGCAGACCCGTGCGTTCATGCAATGGCGCGACACCGCCATCGCATGGTTGACGGGCCTGATCCACATCAACGTCGCCGACATAGTAATGCTGGCCTGGCACTGGCTGACGAACACCGCTTGGCCGATGTTTTGGTATGCGCTGTCGCAGCCGATCCTGTGGTTGGCTGTTGTTGCCCTGGTGGGCGGCATGCAGTTCGTCAATGTCGACACGGTGTGGTCGGGCATGCGCACCCGGCTGGGCATTCGAGAGCACGAGATCATCACCGGCGTCACAAAGCAGGCCGGGCGTCGCGTCATATCGTCCATCAACAACCTTTTGCCCTTCTTCCATCTCTTGTCGGTGATCCTGCGGTCGGGGGCCCCTTTCCTGGCAGTGCTAATTGTCTCGTACGCGGCCGTCGACCAGTGCGGCGCCTGGCTGAGCATGCTTGTGAAACGCACTATCGGGCCGATCCCGCAACAGTACGTGTTTGCCGTCAACCCTGCGCTGCAATTCGTCGGCATGGTGGTGACCCCTGGTGTGCTGGCGGTGCTGCTGGCCGCTGCCTACGTGCGCCTGCGTCGCCACGACACGGAAATGAAGCTCGCCCGCGTCCCGTTCAGCTGGCGGACGCTGGTGGTGGCCCTCGTGGGTATCGGCATGGCCATCGGAGTCACGCTGGTGGTGCCCGGCAGCCCGAACCGACAGGTCGCCTTGACGCCCGACACGCCGGCCACGGTCATGGACGCGACCGTCACCATCAGCGATGTCAGGGTCGGACGGCAAATCACCGGTGTGCTGAACGGGCAGACCGTGACCGACCCCATCAGCAGCGTGGGGCTTTTCGTCGCCGTCAACGTCACGGTGACGTCCCATGGCGCATCCAGCGTGCAGATCGCCGCGCAGTCCGGCGAAGTGACATACCCCAGTTGGGACGGCTTCAGCGCTATCGCAAACCAGGCCGGCTTCACAACCTCACGCGACCTGGTCTTCGAGATCCCATCAGATGGCATTAGTGACGTTTCCGTCACGATTTCCCCTAACGTCACCCTGTCGTCAACCATCGCTGTGGCCACCTATCAGTTGCCTGCCAACACCGCGATCGCCACCGTCATCAGAGCCAACGAACTGCCAAAGTCCGAGGTGCCATGATGTCGGACCTCTACCCTGCCGCGCCCGACACCACCGCAGCGCAGCCCACCCGTCACCAAAAGTGGCGCCACCGCTGGACGCTGATTGGCTGGTTAACCGTCCTCGTCGCCATTCTGGCGTGGTGCGTTGCAAACGCCGCGTTCGCGGTGTCGTTCGAAGAACAGCGAGCCAAATCCGTTTCCGAGGGGACGGCCTGGCAGACCGACCCTGTGACACTCACCATGAACATGATGACGTACGGAAGCACGGTCACCATACCGGGCCAGGACCCCATACTGGCCGACCCCAACACCGTCTTCGTCGCCGCAGTCCTCGACTACTCTCTGACGAACACAACCGACGACATCGCCTGTGGGATGACTCTTGTGGGGGACGGTCGTCAGTGGCGGCCCACAAGCAGTCTGCTTATCGATCAGTTGGTGCCGGACATCGTCAGCGGCTGTCGCACGATCGATAATGACGGCAACCCCATCACGGGTGGGCAGATGGGAGCCGTTTTCGAGATTCCCCGCTCGGCCGTTCCGGAGATTCGTGGCGTAGAAATGACGGTGGCAATCGTGGATTTGTCCAACAACTGGTCTAGCTTGTACAAGCACCGGACGTGGATAGCGGTTTTGGAAGGAACGGTGGAATGACCATTCCTCCATTTGACCCGCCTGTCGCAGCGCCCCGCCGGAAGTCTTGGCTGGCGCCAGCAATCTGGGTAGCCTGCATTGCGGTGGTGGCTCTGGTTGTCGCGGCATTCAACGGCTTCGCGGCAAGAACCGACCAAATACTGACCATCGACCCCGGCACACCGGTGCCGTTGGGGCTGGGGCAGGTTCGCATCGATGATGTCACGCTGCAAGCATCGGCAGGTGGTTACACCTACATTGTCATCGATGCCGCAGTGAACAACACCTCTGGCCAGCCACTGGTATCAATCTCGTTTGACTATGCCGTTGTCTTGGCCTACACGGGCAGCGACGGAACACTTCAGGTGGCACGCGACCCAGTACTGGGCATCATGGACGAAACCGGTCGCGTCTCACCCCGCACCGTCCTGCCACCGATCCCCGGGTTCGTGCCCGTCCAGTTCACATTCATGATCAGCGAAGAACTAGCCGAGCCGGCACAAGTGACGGTGGCGCTGGTGCCCGTCGTCTACACACAAGACTCGGTGCTCAACACCCTTCAGGGCAACGCCTGGGTGGATGACCAATCTGTCGGTCACCACTGGCTAGTGCACATGACCGCCTGACACGCCATCGCGCTTGCCACCACCAGGCGGCACAGAGGGCCTGCCTTCGAGCCGTCGAAATGGCCACTTGTGCCGCCTATACTCATCCCGTGCAAAGACACCGGATTACTCGCCTTCTGATGCTTGGGCTGGTTGTATTGACGGCTGGCTGCTCAGCGACTCCAGCGGCGGGCGGCGGCGCTGATGTCGCCTACCTCGCACTGGGGCTGGTCTTTGTGGGTTTGGCAACGTTGGCAACGGCCATCGGGTTGGGAAGACGCATGCTGCGTGGCCTCATTCGTCGGGGTGCGCCGTCCGATGCGTCACAACAAGGGTCAGGCAGCCCCAGTGAGTCAGACATCTTCAGGTATTCAGAGAGCAAAATCAACGCAGGCAATCGCGTAGCCGCCTTCGCTGGCATGGTGGCCGTTGTATGGGTGGTCACTGGTGCAGCGCTTATGTTCTCGTCACTCGGTGCTTTTGGGTTTATGTGCTTTGCCGCTCCAAAAAGCAGTGGGATCTTTGAGAAGCTGATGTACATAGGCATGATCGGTGGCATTGCGGCGCCGGTGATATTGCTGGCAGTTGTTGGCATCGGAGTCGGTTCAGTATTCGGTGGGCAGTCGCTCAGCAAATACGGTTTCGTCGTCTCCGTACCATTTGCCATCTGGTTCTGGGCAGGCATCCTGCTCTGCAACGTCGGTCATGCTGGCGACGCGACCGAAAACTTGCTCAGTCGCATCGGGACTGATGTGTCGCTGCCCCACTGGCCGGCCCAGGTGTACTGGGTGGTGATGGCGATGCTGGTCTTTGGGTGGTTTGCACTGCTATCCGAAGCTCGGTCGACGGTCAAGGTCAAATCCGAAGATCATTCACCGGAACCCGACGCCGCGGGTGAGCAGCACATTGGCTGAGCATCATCTTGTCAGGCGGGTGTAGTCGCACGGCGGCGTTGCCACAACAGGGCTGCCCCGGTCAGGGCCATCACTGTTGCTACTAGCATGCCGGCATCAAGGTTGGCGTGGGTACCGCCGGTTTGCACGACGATCGGTACTGCCGTGTACAACACGGTGGTTTCAACGCTCGCCGGCGGGCAGATGGTCGGTGTTGCCGCGACAGGCAGGACCGGTACCGCGGTGGGATCAGGTGTATACCCGGCAACCGACGGTGATGTTACAGCCGGATAGTTTGGGCTACTGGGAGCCCCACAAGTGGATACACCGGTGACCAGGTCTGTGGTTTCTTCCCAGGTGATAGTTTGCACCGCATCCCCAGGTGTGGCCGCACCGGCACCACGGTAGTGGATCGTTCTTGTCACATCGACGTGGGCGATCGCCATCGCATGTGTCAAGTGAACAGTCACCGTTTGAGCAGCAAAAGTGAACACCTGAACATTATCGATACGGTCCAAAACATACTTCGTGGCATCAAACCCGTCAGCCGCATCCGTGGCCGTGAAACTGAACGCATCACCAGGATTCCCCATGCGGGTTGTCACAAACCTAGACACCGGGGCCACATCCTGATCCAACGTGTCATC
>WQYR01000003.1 GCA_009781145.1 Propionibacteriaceae bacterium
CACGCACCTGCCGCCAACCCGCGATTCAGCCCTGACGGCACGAAGATCGCGTGGACATCGTTCATGAACGGGGAACCCGACGTCTATCTGCTGGCGGACGGCGCGGTGCGACGCTTGACCTGGTTCGGTTCATCGTGCCTGGTGGTCGGCTGGGCGGACGACGAGCACGTCATGGTTGCCAGCGGTCATCAAGAGGTCTTCTCGGGGTTGCGTCGCCTGTACCTGGTGGCGCTGGACGGCAGTGTCGAAAGACTGCCTCTAGGGCCCGCCATGGGTGGCGCCTGGGGGCCTGCAGGCCAACTGGCCGTGAACACACCCAACAACCGCGATTCGGCCTTCTGGAAGCGTTACAGAGGCGGCACTGCCAGTGCCCTTTGGGTGAATGGGCCAAACGGGTGGCAAGAGGTGTTGCCCGACGAGCCTGCCGGCAAATACTCGCCAGGCTGGCTGGGCGACCGGTTGATCTTCACAGCCGACATGGACGGCGTCGGCCAGCTTTACTCGGTGGCCGCCGATGGCAGCGGTTTGGCCTGCCACACACACCACACCGCGGCGCTGGGCTACGTGAGGGATGCCCGCACCGACGGCAAGCGCATCGTCTACCACGCCCACGGCGTCATCTACGTCATGGACGGCCTGGACGGTGGCGCCCGCCCGCTGAGCATCGATTTGGGGGTGACGTCGCCCGCGCCCGAGGACATTGAGCCCGTCAAGCTGGGGTCGGTCAGCGTCGATGCCACCGGCGCCGGGTCGATGGTCGAATGGCACGGCGGGGCCTACTTCCTCACCCATCGGGCGGGGCCGGCCCGGGCGCTGGCGGTTGACGACTCCGTACGGGCGCGGGTGCCGGCAGTCCTTGGGAAGACGGGCAAAGGTGTGGTCGTCACCGACGCCGATGGGGCGGACGCTTTGGAGATCGTGTCGCTCGACGGTGGCGGCGAGCACCGCCGCCTTGCCGGTGGTCGGCTGGGCCGCGTGCTCGAGTTGGCGCCCTCGCCGGACGGCACCAAAGTGGCGCTGGCCAGCCACGACGGCCGCGTCATCGTCGTAGACGTTTCCGACGGTGCGCTGCTGGTCGTGGGGCAAAGCGAGCAGGGTGAGGCGTCCGACCTGACCTGGGCGCCGGATTCCCGGTACCTGGTGTGGCGGTTGGAAGTCGGTTCGACCGGTAGCCCGCGCAGCCAGCTGCAATGCACGAATGTGGCGGAGGGCGGCACCGTTGCCTTGACGTCGGGAACCTTCGACGACTTCAGCCCGGCCTTCACCCTTGACGGCAAACACCTGGCCTGGTTGTCGCGGCGGAACTTTGACCCGGCCGAGAGCGCCCACAGCTTCGCTTTGACGTTCAATTCGGGTGACCGTGTGCTGGTGGCGTCCCTGCGGGCCGCCGATTCGCTGCCCTTCGGGCTGAGCCCGGACGGTTGGGCGCTGGCCGAGGATGAATCAACCGATAAGGATGGCGGCGAGAAGGGCAAGAAACCGGAACGCGAGGCGCTGATCATTGAAGCTGACGAGTTGGAGGCTCGCGCCGTCGTCCTGCCCGTCCCGGCGGGCAATTACCGAAGCCTTGCGGCGGTGAAGGAAGGCCTCGCCTGGTTGAGTGCGCCTGATCGTGGTGGCGAGCTCGGCTCAACCTGGCAGGGTGCCGGGCAGGCGCCGGCTAGTGCGGTTCAGCGGTATTCCTTCACGTCCCGCAAGTCGGAGTGTCTGGACGAAAAGGCCGACAGCATCGCCGTCAGCGGCGATGGGGCCTATGTCGCGGTCACCCACAAAGACGAATTGACCGTGCTGCCGACTGATCGCAAGCTGGATGACGATGATGATGCCCGCGTGCATGTTGACCTGGGACGGTTGCGCCGCCGAGTCGATCTGCGGGCGCAGTGGCGCCAGATGTTCGAGGAGAACGGGCGTTTGATGTCCGATCACTTCTGGCGTGAAGACATGAGTGGCGCCGACTGGCCAGGGGTTCTGGCGGACTACCGCCCGCTCATAGAGGCGGCAATGACGCCTTCGGATGTCTACGACATCCTCTACGAATGTGTGGCCGAGCTTGGCACCTCTCACGCGTACATCATTCCAGGCGACGACGAGGCGAGCCTGCCGACCGGACATCTGGGTGCCGAGTTCCAGGCGACCGAGACGGGTTTTGAGATCGTCCGCGTTCTGCCGGGGGAGAGCAGTGACCCCAGAGCCTGGTCGCCGCTGCGGGCGGCTGGTGTGGCGGCTCAGGCCGGCGATGTGATCACGGCGGTGGACGGCCGTCCGACTGCCGGAGCGGTAGCCATCGGCGCGTTGTTGGAAGGCGCCGCAGGCAAGCCGACGGAGCTGACGCTGCGTCGCGGCGATGCCGTGCGGCGGGTGGTCGTCACGCCACTGAAGTCGGAGGCCGGCTTGCGCTACCACGAGTGGGTAGCCGCGCGGGCGGCACATGTCGCGGAAGCCTCCGGTGGGCGCCTGGGCTACGTCCATGTGCCAGACATGGACGCCGTCGGCTGGGCGCAGTTGGAGCGTCGCCTGGGCGAGGCGAGCGCCTGTGAAGGCCTGCTGGCCGACATGCGCTACAACCGGGGCGGCTACACATCGCAGCTTGTTATCAACCGTCTTACCCAGAAGGTGATCGGTTGGGAGATGGGTCGCCACTTCGCCCGCCCTGACACCTACCCGTCCCAGGGTATGCGCGGCCCGGTCGTCGTTTTGGCCAACCAGTGGTCTGGTTCGGACGGCGACATCATCGCTGCCGTGTCGCAACTCCACGGTTTGACGGTGGTGGGCATGCGCACCTGGGGTGGCGTCATCGGCATCGATGGACGCTACGATCTGGTGGACGGCACGACCGTGACGCAACCGCGCTATGCCTGCTGGTTCGACCGCTTTGGTTGGGCGATTGAGAACCACGGCATCGACCCGGACGTTGAGGTGAAGCTCACGCCCGGCGATTGGGGGCACGAGGACGACCTACAACTGGACGTGGCCATCGAACTGGCTCTACGTCAGTTGGATGAGAATCCAGCGGCGACACCGCCCGCGATGCCGCTAGGTCATGGAAAGCACTCGGTACCGTCGCCATAGCGCAAGCACCGCCAGCGCCGTGATCAGCATTGTGACCGCCCAGGCCCCAGAACTATTGGTGGCCGGAGAGCCGCCGGTTTCGACCGTCACCGAGGTGCCTCCGTTGGCGGGCGGTTGCGCCGCCGGCACTGTGAAGGCCGCCTGCATGGCCAGGGTGGTGGCGGTGGCCACAAAGGTGTGCGTGCCGGCCGGCGTGTCCGCTGGGATCACCCACGTGAACTGGACCTGACCGTTGGTATCCGCGATCTGTGTGCCCAGGCTGAGCGGGAAGGAATGCATTGATCCCTGCACCGACTCGCCGGGATGGAAGCCGGATGCGATACCGGTCACCGTCCAGCCGATTTGCGCGGTCGTTATCGGCGCCCCGTCGTGGGACACTGAAGCCGAACCAACACCCGCCTGCGTGACAGTCAGCGTTTTCTGTAGCCCCGCAACCTGGACGGTGACTGTCGCCGTCCGCGGCAGGCCGGTCGGGTTGGCGTCAGCGGTCAGTGTGATGGTGGTGCCGACGACGGAAACCGTCAGCCAGGTCTGGTTGCTGGACGCGGTCAAGCCGGTCTGATTCGTCGTCACAGCCACGGTTGTGTTTGACGTGCCGGCCGGAGCGGGCCAGGCGGTCATGTCGAGGCTGAGCGTCGGCGTCACCACGATGGTGAAGTGGTTGACAGACTGACCCGAGTAGTTGCCAATGCCGGTGATTGTGACCGTGGCCTGCCCAGGGTTTGTGTTGTCGGTGTAGGCGACGGTGAAGTCGCTGCCTTGGACGAGGGCTTGACCGCCGACCGTCACGACGACTGTTGGAGTCAGGGGCCCGCCGGTGTAGTCCATCGACGCAACAAGGGTAACGTTGGCGCCCGCCAGGCTTTGCGGCACAACCGTCAGCGTGTACGAGGCTGAGGCGGCCGCCCATTGGCCGGGCACGGCAGCGGCAACCACGGTGATGCTGACCGAGCCGGTTGCCAGGATGGTCACCTGGCCGGCTGAGTCGACACTGGCCACGGCCGGGTTGGTGCTGGTGAAGCTGAGTGCGCCACCACCAACATGGGTCAACTGGTTGGTGAACGGCGGGTCGCCAAAGGTCTTGGTGACGTCGGTCGAATCGAAGGTCAGCACTTGGTCTGGGACCGGTGGCGCGCTACCTGTGATGGTGAAGGTGGTCGTACCAGTCGAGCCGGCATAGTTGCCGGTGCCGGTGATATTGACGGTGGCGGTCCCGACGTTAACGTTGTTGGTATATGACACGGTGTAGTCCGTCGTCGGAACGGGAGTTGTGCCGTCGCGTGCGACCACTGGCGGGGTGATGGGCGCGCCGGTGTAGGCGTGGTCAGGTAGCGCGTCGATGTTGAACGTGATGACCCGCGGCGAAATCGTGAACTGCTGGGTTATTGTTCCGGTGTAGTTGCCAGCCCCGGTGATGGTAACGGTGGCAGTGCCGGCATTGGTGTTGTTGTAGTAGGTAACCGTGTAGTCCTGGCTCTGAACCAGGGCAATTCCGCCCAGGCTGACGGTAACCGTCGGCGTCAGGGCGGCGCCTGTGTAGGCCGCCGGCCCGGACACCGTCACAGTTGCCGATGACAGGTCTATGAGATTGACCGTCACGCTGACACTTGCCGTCCGAGTGACGCCGCCCTCGGTGTAGCTGATGGTGACGCTCTGGTTGCCCGGCGTGGCCATGATTGTGCCGGCGGCCGGGTCGGTCGTGACGCTGGCGGTTACGTCGGCGGTCGTTGCGTTCGAATAGGTGGCCGTCACAACCATGCCGGTCAGGTTCAGAGCGTCGCCCGCCATGTAGGTGGTCTTTGCCGGCTGGGTCGTCACACTGATGGACGACAACGATGGCGCTGGCAGATAGGACAGCGGGGCCGGCCAAGACGGTGGCTTGCCCGCGGTGAAGAGGTAGTCGTTGGCCCACTGGGTCAGGTCAGTTCCACTGACAGACTCCGCCAGGGCGATGAAGTCCTGAGTGGACGCATTGCCACCGGCATTCTGGGTGAACCAGGCATACATCACCTGCTGCATCAGGTCTGGCCCGATGCCTTGGCGAAGCGCAGCCAGGGCCAGCGCCCCACCGTCGTAGTTCCAGTTGCCGAACATCTGGGACTGGGTTGTCATGCCGGCCGGCGCGACGGACCACAACGAGTTCGTGTCTGGCAGGTTGTAGACGTTCATGGCCTGGTCGTTCACGCTGGCGCCGCCATGGTCTTCGTTCCACAGCCACGGCATGTAGGTTGCGAAGCCTTCGGCCAGCCAAAGATCGGACCAATCCGCCACCGAGACGGAGTTACCGCCCCACTGGTGGGCGAACTCGTGGATGTAGGTCGAGTCACCCCAGTCGGCGGTGTAGAAGGGTTTGCCGTAAACCTCCAGCGCGTAGGACACGGCAATCGGCTTCATGACGTAGCCGGCGACTGCCGGCTGGTATGGGCCGAAGTAGTTTTCGCCCCAGTCGAGCAATTGCTTTGTCAGGTCGATGTAGTGCGCCGGGACCTGCCCACCGTTGGTCAGCGCCGGGTCGGTGTAGGCGCCGATCGGCACGACCGTGCCACCTGGTGTGGTGTGGGTGTCGGTGTCGGCCTGGTATTTGCCGATGGCGGCGATGGTGAACGAGCTGGGCACCGCGTCAGGCTCGTCCCAGGTCCAGCGCGTCTGGTCCGCACCGACAGCCGTCGTGGAAACCAGGGAACCTATGGCGACGGCACTGAACTCGTTTGGAGCGGTCAGGCTGGTGGTGTAGGAAGCCTTGTCCGCCGGTGTGGCGTTGACCGGGTACCAGGCGAAAGCGCCGACCGGTTCGCCCAGACCCACGCCGCCACCGTCTGCCGGGTAGTTCGTCCCCCCGACGGAGAAGGCCCGGTTGGGTAGCCAGCCCACAGCGAAGTTGGACGAGCCGGCGAAGCTGAACTGCTGCGGCTGCCCGGAGTAGGACACGGCAACTGTGAAATCACCAGTCACCGCATGGGTTGGGGTCACCACCAGCTTGTACATGTTGGTCGCAGCGTCCTGAATGCGGGCGAAACTGGCAGAGGTGCCGTCGACCGTCACGCTGCTGACTGTCAGCCCAAGTAGGTCAAGTCCGAAAGAACACAGCGGCGCCCCGGTGACGGTGGCATTGATGGTGGTTGTGGCATCGATCGTGGCCGGAGTGCCACCTACCGGTGGGTTGTAGGTCAGGTCGATGCTGTAGTGAGTCGCGTCGTAACCGCCGTTGCCCGACCACGGCACCAGCGAGTCATTGCTGGTCAGGGAGCCGTTGACGCCGACACAGGCCGGTGCTGCCGTGTACTGATAGGCGCCGATATCAAAGGCGCCGGTCGCGGGCCGGGCCACCCCATCGAAGTCGGTCGGTACGTCGGCGTGAAGATTCGCGCCCTGGCCGATGGCAGCAGTCGCCGCTGACGTCAGGTGGAAATCTCCGCCGGCGGCGTCGACAAACAGGGACGGGTCGAGCCCGCTTGCGACCGACTGGCCACCCGCGAGGTTGTTTTGCTTGACAATCGTGCTGCTCAGCTGCTGGTTGCTGGTCCCGTAGTCTGGTTCGATGGCGAACCGGAAAATGTTGTTGACGATCTCGCCGTTTTGGGTCGGTTGTGGTGCCGGATAGCCTGCGGGGATCTGGACGTCCGAGACGCGCAGGCTGATGCTGTTGTAGTAGTAGGAGTCGGTGTTCCAAACCGTGTTATTATACACCTTGAACCCTGTGGCGCCCCGCAGCACAATGCCAGTGTCCGCGCTGGTGGATTTGATGACATTGTTGGCGATGATGCCGCCGCGGTGCTCAAACGACGTATCGCCGTACCGGAAGTATTGGTAGCCCGTTGACCCATCGCCGAAAGAGATTCCGATGTCCGAATTGATCACCACGTTGTTTTCGAACACGGAATCGATCGAATTACCTTTGAAGAACATGGCGTAGGCGACTGAGCCGCTGGCGTACCGGATGTTCTCAGCCACGTTGTTTCGCACAACCCAGCCCTTGGCGGCAACACCGTCGATGCCCTCGATGACGCTGCGCACGCCATTGGTATCGAAACCGATGTGGCAGTTCTCGATGAGGCCGTAGTCGGAGTACTGGTCGGTGCCCTCCACGCCCCATTCGCCGGCCGATATCTTGAAGGCGGCCTCCCCGTTGTTCCACCCCACGATATTGTCGGCGTGGAAATACTGTGAGCCGTTTGCTACCTGAATGGCGTGATAGTAAGTGTCGCGCAGTGTCAGGTTCTTGACGGTGACGTAGCTGGACGCGTTGATGTAAATGTTGTGGAGGATGCCGCCGTTCATACCTTCGCCGCGAATGATCGTGTCGGCTGGGTTGCTCGTCTCGCCCTGGATGGTGATGTTGTTCTTGCCGGCAAGCTCAATGGTCTGCGACTCCTGATAGTCGCCCTTCGCCAAGGTGATGACGACGCCCTGCGGCGGCGCATTGTTTATCTGGGTTTGCAAATCAGCGAGGTTGGTGACGGTGACCTGTTGGACGACGCCAGGCTGTGGGCCGGTGGTCGCATCGACCACGTTGGACATGGTGGACGTCGACCCGTCCGTGGCGATCGTCTTGCCGGCGAAGTAGTACCTCACACCATCGGACAGATTGTTGACATAGAGCATCTCGGCGTCACCCGCCGGCTGCGGGGCGATCGTCATGTCGGCTTGGGTCGCCGCGTCGAAGTTCGCCGTGGTGATGGGGCTGGTGGAGTAGCGGACGTCGTAGGCTTTGGCCCGGCCGGTGCTTGTGGAGGCGTTGTCGTAAGGCGCAACCCAGTTCAATACCACGGTGTGGATGTTCGTCCCCTCGGCGGCGACAGACAGCGCCAGGGGCGCTGGGACGGCGTGAGCCGGTGGGTTGAACAGGGTTAGACCCCCCACAGCCAGGGCGAACGCCGCCAGCAAGCTGCTGGTATGCCGAAAACTAGAACCGCGTGTCATGAAGTCCCCTCGTCCCTGCAAAAGTCGGCCTACATGGTCTGTGCTGGTGAGGCGAAACACCCCCAGCTTGATTCATCATAGTTCAAACACAGAGTTCCGTACCATCGTGTATTCAAGCATGTTGTTTCGGTGTTCGTCCTCGGCGTGGTGATTAGCTCGCTCTGACCTGCTTTCGCTAACATTTTTTGCTGAACTTGCCCGATGATCCGAGAGGGAACCGCATGGCCGAGAAACCAGGCAAGCGTCGCCGAGGCGACCGCTACGACGCCACATATGTGCCAGGGGTGCATGATCTGACAGGAATCATGCCCTTTTTGATGCGCGGGCGAAACGAATCAGTCGCCTACATCCCCATTGACGTCGATGCTGAGCCACTGCTGGCATACATCGCCGAGCACAAGGGAACCGACAAAGAAATCACGATGTTCCAGGCCGTCTTGCTGGCCTTCACCAAGACCCTGCGCGAGCGTCCCACCCTGAACCGTTACATCATCGGTCGGCGGTTATACCAGCGTCGTAACGTCGTCTTCTCATTTATTGCCCGCCGCCAGATGGCCGACGACGCCACCGAGACAAATGTGCTTGTCAACATAAAGCCGGACGATGATCGCACCACCATCATCGCGAAGCTGAAGGGTGAAATCACCGTTGCCAAGTCGGACGAGCAGAAGCAGGACGACAAGGTGATCTCGGCGTTCATGAAGCTGCCGCGTTGGACGCTGCGGCTGGCCGTGACCGCGCTGGACGCCTGGGACTTTTTCGTCGACACGCCGGGGTTCCTTCGAGGCGTCGACCCACTTCGATGCAGCATATACGTGGCCAACCTGGGCAGCGTCGGCCTAAATAGTGCGCCGTACCATCACCTTTACGAGTGGGGCACCTGTTCGATTTTCGTGGCCATTGGCAAGCTCGGGCCACAGGTCGTCGTCGGGGAGGACGGGCAACCAGCCGTCCGCCAGATCCTGCCGTTGCGCGTAACCTTCGATGAGCGGATCGCCGACGGTTATTATGACGCTCGTGCGCTGGAACTGGTGGAGGATGTCCTGGCTAACCCGTCCCTGCTGGACGGCATGTGATTCCGGTTTTGTTCTAGAGCTTCGGCGCGATGTCGTTGAAGATGGCGGCCAAGATACCGGCCGTGTTTGTCTCGTCGTGAGACACGACAGTGATGGTGGCCTGACGGTCGGGCATCACGATGCAGTGCTGGCCGTACTTGCCGTCGGCTCGGTAGCTTCCAGGCCAGCGGTTCAGCCACACCTGGTAGCCGTAGCCGACGTTCCACTCGTCCCCATCGAAATGGCGGGCGGGCGGGACGACATCGGTGTGCATGGCTTCCACGTAGGACGCAGGAACCAACTGGTGGTCGCCCCAGGCGCCGTTCTGCAGCAGCAGGCGACCAAGCTTGGCGAACTCGGTCAGCGTCAGTTGCAGGCCGTAGCAGCCGAAACTGTGGCCTTGGGGGCAGGCGTTCCACCACGGGTTGATGATGTCAAGTGGCTGGAACAGCCGCGGAACCAGGTAGTCGAGCAGCACTGATCCGCTGGTCTTTTCCACCAAGCGGCTGAGCATGTAGGTGGAACCGTTGGCGTAGAAGAAATGGCTGCCCGCAGGCGCATCCTGTGGGGCGCGGAAGTAGAGTTCAGCCCAATCGGCGTGCCCGACCTCGTCCGGTGTAGCCTCAGGCAAGTCCTCGAAGTCCTTGCCGGAGCGCATCTGCAACAGGTCGACGACGCGAATCGCCTCGCTTCCCGGCGCTGCGGTGCCAGCATACTCGGGGAAGAAGTCGAGCACCGGATCGGTCAAGCTCAAGCGTCCTTCTGCGACGCACATGCCGATGGCCAAGGATGTGTACGTCTTTGAGGCAGACCAAAGCTCAGCCCGGTCATCGGCTTGACGATAGTTCGCCACCTCACCGACGCCTTGCTGGTAGACGTGGATACCGTGCACGCCGAGGTTGCGTTCAAGGCAGGTAATTCGGAAATCGGTCAGAAGCGATGAATCAAGCATGTATCCATCATTCCACCGTGGCCTTTTCTTAGGCATACGGCCCGAACATTTTCTCCATCGAAGCGCCGACGGACTTGACCGCCCGTCCCCGTGTCTTCCAACTCAGGGCGGCGTACCCGAGGTGGTTCATAATGCCGGGGCTCACACGCGGACGCCGACCCAGGGCCCGAAGCGCCGCAGCGACCACCGGTTTGACTCCCATTATCGGCACCCGCCAGTTGGGTTTCGGGTGATTGGCCAGCCAGCCTTCCGTGCGTGTGGCGCCCGCCATGACGCCCAGCACGTCGACCTTGTGTGGCCTGAACTCATACCACAGTGACTCGGCCAGGATTAGGTTGAATGCCTTGGTGGCGGCGTAATTGGCGGAGTACGGGGTGCCGTGTTGGGCAGTGCCCGACGACATCAGGATTATGCCGCCGCGTCTCTGTTTTGCCATCAGTGCGCCGTAGTGACGGGCCAGCAGTGTGCAGGCCAGTGCGTTGACGCGCACTTGGTTTTCGAGGTATTCGGGGGTGGCCTTCAGGAACGGCCCGACATCGGACATGGCAGCGTTGCTGACCAACAGCGTGATGTCCAAGTCCGCCGTCAACCGCCCCAAGCGGGTGATGGAGCCGTCGTCGGCCAGATCCAACGTGATGGGGCGGGTTTTGACGCCGTATTGGCGCTCTATGGCCGCGCTTTCGTCGAGCAGGGCGTCCTCGTGGGACGCCACCATGACAATGTTCAGCCCCGAAGCCGCCAACTGGCGGCAGAACTCAGCCCCCAGCCCCTTGGACGCACCGGTGACCAGCGTCCAGGGCCCGTACCTGCTTGCAAACGAAGTACTCATCTCGATCCCGAATCTGTTGTAATCATCATCTCAAAGATCGAAGGTTTCGTAAAACAGAGTGATCTCGATGATGACGATTGCCACCAGGAATACATTGCGGATGAACGAGTTTCCATGGCGGATGGCCATGCGCGAACCGATCGCGCCGCCTGCCAGGTTGCAGACGGCCATGCAGCCGCCAATGGCCCACAGCACGTGTCCCGACGTGCCCAGCACGATCAGTGCGGCGATGTTGGTGGCCAGGTTGGCCAGCTTGGCCATCGTGGTGGCCGTCAAAAACTCGTAGCCCAGCAGACCCACCAGACCGATGACGAAAAAGACGCCGGTGCCGGGGCCGATCAGCCCGTCCCACATGCCAACCACCGCGCCCAGCGCCACGGCAAGCAGCCAGTGTGCGGCGCCGTCATGCTTGAGGTGCGTCACCTGGCCAAGCTGTGGGTTACGCCAGGTGTAAAGCCCGACTATCGCGACGACGACAATCATGATGGGAAAGAACACGGCCCGCGAGAAGTACTGGATCAGGTAGGCGCCCAGGCTGGAGCCGCCGAACGCGGCGGCCACCATGACCAGTGTGGTCGGCCAAGAAATGCGCACCTTGCGAAGGTAGACCCCTGAGGCCATTGCCGTGCCGGCGACGGAGGACAGTTTGTTGGTGCCCGAGACGGTGGCGACGGGCGTCGTCGGCAAGCCGACCAACAAGGCCGGCAACTGGATGAGACCTCCACCCCCGACGACAGAGTCGATCCAGCCGGCCACCAGCGCCGCCAGGCAAAGCAAGACGACGGTCAGCATGGGCAGGCCATCGATCACGGCCCCAGTCTATCGGCGACGGCTCCCGAATGACCCTTTGGCATTCGCGAAGAATCGGTTGCGGCACTCGGTATTTCAGCAGAAGTTGTACGCAACGCTTAGGCCACCGGCTGAGCCATTGGCGGGGGAGGTGTGCGACCCGCCGGGCACATTAGTTTGGTCACGGGGAGGCACTCTCGGGGCTCACTCCATAACACGAGGATGGTGTATGCTAATTGCATACGTTTGGTTCAAGGAGGTTAGGATGACGCTGTTGCAGGTGCGGGATTTTCCGCAGGATCTTTATGAAGACATCGGCCGCATCGCCGAGTTTGAGCGGCGCTCGATTGCCCAGCAGACGGTGGTGTTGCTGCGTGACGCGGTGAAGCCGCCCTTGAGTGACAAGGAAAGACGCAAAAGGATAATGGCCGAGGCGCGCAAAAGGGCGGCATCGTTGCCCCCCGTCAGCATTCCGCCTGAGGTTCTGATCCGAGAGGATCGGGACAGATGAGCAAGGTAGTGCTGGACGCATCGGCAGCCGTCCGTCTGGTAGTTCCTGGGCCGCCCATGAGTCCGTCTGTTCAAGAAACGCTGGACGACGCCGATACTGTAGTTGTTCCATCGCTTTACTCGTCTGAAGTGGCGAATGCGCTGTGGAAGTACGTCCACTTGGGCGAGTTGACACTGGACGACGCCAAGGCCATGCTTAGCAACGCGTTGGGATTTGCTAACACGGAGCAGTTAATCGACGCGTCCCTTGCGACTGAGGCTCTTGGTGAGGCCTGCCGGTTAACGCATCCGGTGTACGACTTGATCTATGCCGTCCTAGCTAGGCGTTTGTCGGCACCGTTGATCACATGTGACGGGCGGTTGGCATCGGTTGCGGAAACTCTTGGAATCGAGGTCATCGGCTGCAAGAAGGACGAATCATGAAATTCATCTCGACTCGCGGGGGAGCGCCACAACTGTTTTCTGATGTTCTGCTGGAGGGGTTGGCGGCTGACGGCGGGCTTTATGTGCCTGAGGCCTATCCGCAGGTCAGCGCGGCTGACTTGGCTTGCTGGCGTCACATCCTGGCGGACGAGGGGTATGCCGGGCTGGCCTTTCAAGTGTTGAAACTATTCATCGACGACATTCCAGAGGACGACCTGTACGACTTGTGCCAAGCCGCCTACAGTTCGGCCAACTTCGGTTCGATGGATGTGGTGCACGTCAGCCAGGTGGAGGACGAGCTGTGGTTGGCCCACCTCAGTAACGGCCCGACGGCCGCCTTCAAGGACATGGCGATGCAGCTTCTCGGGCGCCTGTTCGAGCATGAGTTGGCGCGGCGCGGCACAACGCTCAATGTGCTGGGCGCAACCTCCGGCGACACCGGCAGCGCCGCCGAATACGCCCTGCTTGGCAGGGCTGGCGTCACAGTGGCGATGCTCACTCCGGCTGGGCGGATGAGCGACTTCCAGCAGGCCCAGATGTACTCCATCGACGACCCCGCCATCGCAAACATTGCGGTGGACGGAGTCTTCGACGATTGCCAAGATCTCGTCAAGGCCGTCAATCTGGACGCCGATTTCAAGGCGGAGCATCGCATCGGGGCCGTCAATTCGATCAATGTGGCGCGGTTGCTATCGCAGGTGGTTTACGCTTTTGCCGCATATCTTCAGGTGTCGGGCGATGAGACCACGCCGATCGCCTTCGCCGTGCCCACGGGTAACTTTGGCGACATCATGTCTGCCTATGTGGCCAAGCGAATGGGCCTGCCGGTGGGCGACCTGATTCTGGCGACCAACGAGAACACCGTCCTGGCGGAGTTTTTCGCCACGGGTATCTACCGTCCTCGTAGCGCCGCCGCCACATATGCCACATCCAGCCCGTCCATGGACATTTCCAAGGCGTCCAACTTGGAGCGGTTCATCTTCGATCTGGTGGGGCGAGAGCCCCAGCGCGCGGCCGACCTGTTTGGCCGTCAACTGGTGGAGAGCGGCCAGTTCGACCTCAGTGGCGACCCCGCGTTCAAAACCCAGCGCGACACCTTCGGAATCATCGCGGGCACCAGTACCCACGCCGATCGTCTGGCGACGATCAAGGCGCTCTGGGAAGCCCACGGCGTGCTGATCGATCCGCACACCGCCGACGGTGTTCATGTGGCTCAGGCACTGCGGGCGGCGGGGGCGACCAGCGGACCCGTCATCGCCTACGAGACGGCCTTGCCAGTGAAGTTTTCCGCGACCATCGAAGAGGCAATCGGGCAGGCTCCGCCGACCCCGCCGCGCTTTGCGGGCATCGAGGGGGCGCCGCGTCACGTCGTCCCCATGCCCAACGATGCCGACGCGTTAAAAGCCTGGCTGGTCGACTGGCTGCCAGTCGCGGCGGCGTCAGAGTAGATTTTCTAGCATGGATGAAGACGAGCGCACAGGCCAAGCGCGCGGCAGGCTGACCATATTCTTTGGTTACGCGGCAGGCGTGGGCAAGACCTACGCCATGCTGCAAGAGGCCCACGAGCAGTTGGACCACGGCGTGGACGTCGTCGTGGGGTACGTCGAGCCGCACGCCCGGCCCGAGACGCTGAAGTTGCTCGATGGTCTTCCGGTGATCCCGGTCAAGACGATCGAGTATCACGGCATCGAACTTGCCGAATTCGATTTGGACGCCGCGCTGGAACGTCACCCGCAGGTGCTGATCGTGGACGAGCTGGCGCACACCAATGCTGACGGATGGCGCAACAAGAAGCGCTACCAGGATGTAGAGGAACTGCTGCAGGCCGGCATCGACGTGTACACCACCGTCAATGTTCAGCACATCGAAAGCCTCAACGACGTCATCTCTGGCGCCACCAAACAAAAGGTGCGAGAGACCGTCCCCGACTACATTTTCGACCGGGCCGACGCCATGAAGGTGGTCGACGTCGAGCCAGACGAACTGCTGTCGCGTCTGGCCGAAGGCAAGATCTACCAGCCCGAGCGGGCCCAGGTGGCCACCGAGAATTTCTTCACCAGGGAGAACCTGCGAATACTGCGGGAGTCGGCGCTGCGCGAGGCCGCCAGCCGCCTGACTCACGTCAATGAGGCCCGACGCGTGCCAGAGCAAACCAATGCCAAACTTATGGTCTACATCGACGCGTCAGCCTCGGCAGCCAAGTGCATTCGTTGGACGTCCCGTGTGGCTGAGGCGATGCTGGTGCCCTGGGTGGCGGTCTACGTCGAAGAAAAGGACCAAGACCTGCTGAGCGCCGAGGACCGCAAATACAAGACGGACAACATAGCGCTGGCCGAGCGCTTGGGTGCCGAGGTGGTCACGCTGAGTGGTGTCGACGTGCCGGAGGTTCTGGCCGAGTACGCCCGGGCCAGCGGCATCACGTCGGTGGTTGTGTCGAAGAGCCACCAGCGCCCGTTCCGTTCCGACTTTGCCGATCACTTGTTGTCGCTGCTTCCCAGCATGGAGATTCACTTCATTCCGGATGACGGACGCCCAATTCGTCCTTACCGGTTTGTTCCCGATGAGCCGTTCGCCTTCTCCTGGGCCTGTGTTGCCAAGATGCTGATAGCGCTGGCCGTTGCCACCGGCGTGTCGTACGGGTTGAGCGTGGCCGGCCTTGGAGACCAGAACATCATCATGGTCTACATTCTGTCGGTGATCATCATTTCGAGAATCACGACTGGATACATTTACGGCATCATCGCCTCGCTGATCGGCGTGGTGGCGTTCAACTTCATTTTTGTCGACCCGGTGTACACATTCGGCGTCATCGCGCCGGGTTACCCCATCACCTTGGGGATCATGCTTGGCATGGCACTGCTGACGAGCACCCTGACGGCTCGCGTCAAGCGTCAAGCCAGGCTGGCGGCCAAGCGCGAGCAACGTACCCAGATTCTTTACGAAATCGGCAAAGCCCTGCTGGCGACGGAGGGACGCGACAACATCGTCAAAGTCACCAACAACTACCTGGTGCGGTTGTTCGGTCGGTCGGTCGTGTTCTATGACGACATGGCGGAACCGCCGCACATGCAGGAAGCGACCGGTGAGCACCCCGACTTCCTGCTGACCGACTCCGAAAAGGCTGTTGCGAACTGGTGTTTCGTCAATCAAAAGATGGCAGGGTCGGGAACACCTACGCTGGCCGGTGCCGGCGCCATGTATTTCCCGGTGGTCTCCCGCGGCGTGTCGCGGGGCGTCATCGGCATCTCGTGCGAGCGCACCCGTCCCAGCACGTTCAGCCGGTTCTTCATCGAGACGATCATCACCCAGGTGGCGATGGCCCTTGAGCGTCAGCTCCTAGTGGACGGGCAGCAGCATCCGGTCTCGGCGGCGGCGTCCTAGCTTCAGCGACCGTAGCGGCGTTCGCGCTGCGCGTAGTCACGCAAGGCGCGGTAGAAATCGACGCGCCGGAAATCGGGCCAAAGGGCCTCGCAGAAGTAGAACTCCGAGTGTGCCGACTGCCACATCAGGAAGCCCGACAGGCGCTGTTCACCACTGGTTCTGATGATGAGATCCGGGTCGGGTTGACCGGAGGTGTAAAGATGAGCCTCGATCTGGTCGACCTCAAGGGTGTCGGCCACGTCCGCCAGAGTCAATCCGCGTTCAGCGTCCTCAGCCAGCAGGGAGCGCACAGCGTCCCGCAACTCCTGGCGCCCGCCGTAGGCGACGGCGACGTTGACATGCATGGGGGATACCTGGTTTGAGCCGGCCTCGGCGCGTCGAAGACGCTCGGCCGTCTTGTCGGGCAGGAACTCCAGCGCTCCAACCAGCCGCACCGGGTAACGGGCAGCGAGGTCTTCGACCAGGTTGGCGATAACCTCGCACAGCGGACCCAGTTCGTCGTCCTTGCTGCGCCCGAGGTTGTCGGTGCTGAGTACCCATAGCGTCACCAGCGGGATGTGGAGTTCCGAGCACCAGTCGCAGAACTCGCGCAGTTTGGCAGCCCCGGCCCGGTAGCCGGCGACCAGCGGTTCATCCGGTGCGTTGGCCCGGGCCCAGCGCCGGTTGCCGTCGGCAAGGACGGCGACGTGGTGCGGCAGGGTCTCCAGTGCCAGCCGTCCGCGTAGGCGACGCTCGTAAGCCGAGTAGAGCACCTTGGACGGACCGGTCATGAAATCAAGTTTACGGCTCAAACCAACTTTCATCGGGCCTCGCCGCGTTAGGCTTATGCAATGAACAGGTTGGCGCTCGACATCATCCTGATTTTTGTGTTCCTCATAATCGGCGGGGTTTTTGCCGCCGCCGAGATGGCGTTGGTGTCGTTGCGGGAACCACAGATCAAGGCGTTATCGCGCCGCGGCAAGCGCGGGCGGGCCATCGCCGACTTGGCGCACAACCCCAATCGGTTCCTGTCCGCCGTCCAGATCGGCGTGACGCTGGCAGGGTTCCTTTCGGCGTCCTTCGGCGCCGCAACGCTGACCCGCGACTACATGAGCCCCTGGTTGGCCAGTTGGGGCCTCAGCGTGACCGCTGCTGACGTCATCTCGTTGGTGTTCATCACTTTGCTGATCTCGTTCTTCTCGATCGTTCTTTCCGAGCTGACGGCCAAGCGACTGGCCATGCAGCACCCCGAGTCGTTCGCGCTGGTGCTGTCGCCGCTTGTCAATGGCATTGTCAAGCTGTTCCGTCCCGTCATCTGGTTGATGGGGGTGTGTACAAACGCGCTGGTGCGCCTGCTCGGCGGCGACCCGAACGCGGGCAAGGAACAGGTCAGCGACGACGAGTTGCGTTCGATGGTGACAAGCTCGGAAACCCTGGGGGATGAGGAGCGACACATCGTCTCGGACGTTTTCGATGCCGGCAGCCGCAGCCTGCGTGAGGTGATGGTGCCACGCACCGAGGCGCACTTCCTGGAGGCCGGGATGCCCGCCGCGAAGGCGTTACGCGAGATCAAGGACGCCCCGTATTCGCGCTATCCGGTGATCGACGGATCACCCGACCAGGTGATCGGTTTTTTGCATGTGCGCGACCTGGCCGACCTTGAGACCGATCTGCGTAGCGCGCCGATCAGCCAGCTTGCCCGTCCCGTCGTCACCCTGCCGGAAACGGTGCGGGTGCTGCGTGCTCTTTCGGACATGCGACGGGCCCACGCCCACCTGGCCATCGTCGTCGACGAGTACGGTGGCACGGCAGGAATCGTCACGCTGGAAGACCTGGTGGAGGAGCTGATCGGTGACATCACCGACGAATACGACCTACCGGCCGACCCGATTTGGCGTCCCGGCAGCGGGCAGTTGGACGGCTTGACCACCATCGAGGAGTTCGCCGAGCGCACTGGTTACGTGCTGCCGGAGGGGCCCTATGACACGCTGGCCGGCTATTTCATGGCCCAGTTGGGCACCATCGCCAAAGTGGGGGACACCATCACAGCACGCCTGGGCGCCGCCGATGACGGCGAGGACGGCATAACCTTGGTGTTGCGCGTCGAGGCCCTGGACGGACGCCGCATCGAGCGCATAAGCATCCACACCATCGATCGCACCGAGCCGGAGACTAAATGAAGGTGGCGACCTATTCAGGGTCAGCATCACCAGGCGGTGGCTAGACGGTCCAGTCACCATTGTTCCAGGGTGGACGTCATCTGCGCCAAATATCGTCATACGCGCAAAGTACCGTCATCTGTAACATTGAGCCGTGATAACTGCGGCGGTGGACGGCTCGTCCCTTTCTAACCCTGGCCCGGCTGGCTGGGCCTGGTACGTCGACGACGGCTGCTGGGCGGCTG
This sequence comes from Propionibacteriaceae bacterium, assembly GCA_009781145.1. Taxonomy (GTDB): domain Bacteria; phylum Actinomycetota; class Actinomycetes; order Propionibacteriales; family Propionibacteriaceae; genus WRGV01. The sequence goes on from WQYR01000003.1 coordinate 18,312, forward strand.
GCGGCTGGCCTTCGGCGACCAACAACCGCGGTGAGTTGATGGCGCTGCTGGCGCTGCTGCGCGCAACCGCGACTGCGGGGCTCGCCTCGGAACCCCTGCTGGTGCTGGCCGACAGTCAGTACGTCATCAACTCCGTCACCAAGTGGATGCCTGGATGGAAGCGGCGCGGCTGGCGAAAGGGGGACGGCAAGCCCGTCCTCAACGCCGACCTGATGCAAGCGCTCGATGAGGCGATGAATGGCCGTCCGGTGGCGTTCCAGTGGGTCAAGGGGCATGCCGGGCATCCGCTGAACGAATCTGCCGACGAGCTTGCCCGCGCCGCCGCAACGGCCTACCAGGCCGGCACCACGCCGCCTTCGGGCCCGGGTTTCAGCGGCGCCACGGGTGCCGAAACCGCAGTTGCGGCCAAGGCCGCCACGCCACCTGGAGCGGTCCAAGGCCACCTGTTTTGAGCAGATACTGCGTACTGCGACTGCGCGCAGCATAACGAGGAAGAGTAACGCAGCATGACGGGGAGGCGCCGTGCTGCATTTTTGGCGATACCCCCTAGGGCATTTGGGCTCGTCAGAATTGCTTACGCCGCAAGCATAACGGTAAGTGGTTGCCAGGGTGTTTCCCGAGTTGGCCAAGTGTGGTACGTTAGCGGCATCCGCCAAGGTGGCGGCTGCTTAACAGTGAGGTTTCCACATGACGCGTATTGTCGTCTTAGGAGCAGGAATTGCCGGGCACACGGCGGCGCTCCACCTAAAGAGGAGGCTGGGCAGTGCCCACGATGTTATCGTCGTGTCGCCCAACTCGAAATGGAATTGGATCCCATCGAATATCTGGGTCGGTGTCGGCAAAATGACCGTCGACCAGGTGACGTTCCCGCTGGCTCCGATCTACCAGTCCAAAGGCATCGAGTTCCACCAGGCGCTGGCCACCGAAATTCACCCCGAAGGTGATGCCGACGACCAGACGCCCTACGTCGTGGTGACGTCGACCCTGCCGGGCAAAGAGGGCGAAGCGGAAAAGATCACATACGACTACTTGATCAACTGCACTGGCCCCAAGCTCAACTTCGGCGCCACGCCAGGCCTTGGCCCCGACAATGGGTTCACGATGTCTGTGTGCACCGCGCCGCACGCTCTTGAGGCGTCGAAGCACCTGAAGGAGGCCATTGACCGCGCCAAGAAGGGTGAGCACCTGCGCTTCGTCATCGGCACCGGTCACGGCACCTGCACCTGCCAGGGCGCAGCGTTCGAATACACCTTTAACGTCGAGCACGAGTTGCGGGAAGCTGGCGTGCGCGACAAGGCCGAGGTCATCTACTTCACCAACGAGGCCGCCTTGGGCGACTTCGGTGTCGGCGGCATGACCTTCGACAACGAGGGCTACCAGACGTCGTCCGATCTGTGGACGGAGTCCCTCTTCCGTGAGCGCGGTGTGCAGGCCATCATCGGCGCGCATGCCACGAACATCGAGGACGGCAAGATCAGCTACGAGCAACTGGACGGCTCGACACACGAGCTGCCCTTCGACTTCGCCATGCTGATCCCACCGTTCCGGGGCCAAGATCTCAAGGCCTTCGACAAGGACGGCGAGGACATTTCCGACAAGCTGTTCAACCCGGCCGGTTTCCTCAAGGTGGACGCCAACTACTCGGCTGGCGCCTACGAGAACTGGAAGGCCGACGACTGGCCCAAGACCTACCAGAGCCCGGTGTACGGCAACATCTACGCCGCAGGCATCGCCTTCGCGCCGCCGCACCAGATCTCGAAGCCACGCACCAGCCCCAATGGCACCGTCATTACGCCGGCCCCGCCGCGCACTGGCATGCCGTCGGGCATGATCGCCAAGGCCGTTGCCTACACGATCGCGGACCGCGTGCGCGGCAACGGCCGCAAGCCGCACGAGGCGCCGATGACCAACCTGGGCGCGGCATGCGTGGCCTCGGCCGGCAATGGCCTGTTCAGCGGCTCGGCTGCCGCCATGACGATGAACCCCGTCGTCCCCAACTGGGAGCAATACCCGGCCACGGGACGCGACATCCGCACGACCACCGGTGAGATCGGCCTGGCCGGCCACTGGGTCAAGTTCATGCTCCACGTGTTGTTCATCTACAAGGCAAAGGCCCGCCCGCTGTGGTGGCTGATCCCCGAGTAAGAGAAAAGGATTAACGAATATGTCAACCCAACCTTATGATCCGGTCGCTGCAGCCGAGATTGCATCGGCACCGCTACCGACGCAGGCCACTTTGCGTCAGCGTCGCAATGTGTTCATCCAGATTTGGCGTTTCATCGCCTTCAACCTGATGATCGTTCGCGTCATCGGTTCGCAGACGGCCTCCAAGAGGGACTAGTCGCGGGACCGGTGCCCGGCACCACCCACAGGGCCGTCGGCCACGCGGGTGCTGGCCACCTGGGGCAACTCAGGTAGGCGAGCAGCCGCGTTGTCGGCGGCCTTTTCGGTGTCGCAAAGAAACGCGCAGGTCGGGCCTGAACCGGAAAGCACCGACCCGACGACGCCCGGCAGGGCGGCGCCAAACGCCAGCGTTTCACCAATTTCGGGGCGAAGAGTGACGGCCGCCGGCGTCAGATCGTTGATCAGTTGAGCACCAAGCAGTGATGCATCACCGCTTGTCAGCACCTCAATGAGGTCATCCAGCTCGGCGGCGTCGTGGTCGCCGTGCGACATTTCGTCGTACTTGGCGAACACTTCTGGTGTGCTCAGCCCATGGCGGGCCAGTGCAAACACCCAGTGGTAGGTACCCCGGACAGGCTGTGGTGTAAGCACGTCGCCGCGTCCAACACCCAAAGCGACGCCGCCAAGCAGGGCAAATGGGACATCTGCGCCCAGATCGGCAGCCAGATTCATCAGGTCAGGCTCACTGACGCCGAGATCCCACAGATCGTTGCAGGCCCTTAGTGCCGCTGCCGCATCCGCCGATCCGCCTGCCATGCCACCGGCCACCGGTATGGCCTTGTCGACGACCAGGCGGGCACCCATTCCCGGGTCGCCAAAGCGGTCTCGCAGCAGGGTGGCAGCGCGCCCCGTCAGGTCGCTGCCGTCGGTGGGGATCAGGTTGGCGCCCTCGCCGCTGACGTCAACTTCGACGCGTCCGGCCAGCGGTGTGCAGGTCAGAGTGTCGGCCAACGCGACGGCCATGAACACCGTTATCAGGTTGTGGTAGCCGTCTGGACGCCGAGAAGAGCAGCGCAGCCCGAGGTTGACTTTGGCCGGGGCCCGGTAGACCACTTCCGTCATGCCAGACTCACGCCACTAAATCCAGCCGGGAAGCCACATGTGCAACTGCCAGAACCAAGTCGGCATGACGGTGTCATTTTGGATTGGCAACTGGAAGGCGAAGTTCAAGGTGATCAATACGACAGCAGCGCCGACGATGAAGGCGTTGCGGCGTCGGTTGGGCGCGCCGGGTGGCCCCAGAATCTTGCCCATACACATTGCCAGCGTGGTTGCTGTGAACGGAATGATCATGATGGCGTAGAAGAGGAAAACCGGGCGGTCGGCGCTGACCCACCACCCGATCCATGTGGCAAGCCAGGCGATGGTGGGCACGGCGAACCGCCAATCACGTCCGAATAACCAAAAAATCAGTGAAGCCACAATTGCGATGGCGGCAAACCACCAAAGGAAAGGCGTGCCTAACCCGGTGATGATCGTCATACAGGTGCCCTTGGTGTCGGCCGGGCAGCCTGGCGTTCCGGGGGCCTGCAGCCAAGATTCGGCGCCGCCATCTGAGCCCGTCCAGGTTTGCGTGCATGGCTTCGCCGAGTCGGCGGGGCAGCCGGGGGTGCCGGGCGGGATCGGGCCGGTGTATTCGATGCCGATGGTGCGGGCGAGAACAAGCCAGCCGGCCGGGTGGGCGTCGTATGGGTGGGTTTGCTCGGCTATCCAACTGCCGGTGTGGTAGTCCCAGATCTCAACGTTGTAGTGCCACAGCGAGGCCAATGGCTTGCCAACCATCCGCACCGAAAGCGCACTGGGGTTGTCGGCGCCCCACTGGCGGTCATAGCCGCCGGAGGTTGCCAGCCAGCCGGCCCAGGTGGCCGTGTAGGTGATCGCGGCCACCAGTACCATCAAGATGAAGGCCATGATGCCGTCCCGCCAGACAGAATTCGCGGCCTTTTCACGTGCACCTGCGGTGCTGCGGGCCCGGAAATCGAACACGACCGATGCGATGCCGACCACCGCCAGCACATACATGGAGTTCCATTTGCAACCGATGGCCAAGCCAAACAGGATGCCTGACGCCAAACGCCAGGGCCGCCACCAAAGCAGCGGGCCGAACTTGCCGTCCAGGTTGGCTAAGTTGTTGGCTTCGAGGTACCTCGCTAATCGGTTTCGGAACCAGTCTCGGTCGGCCATTGCGGCGGCGACCGCCATGACGGTGAACGTCGCCTGGAAAATGTCCAACAGCGCGATGCGGCTCATGACGTAGCTGAGACCGTCGACGCAAAGGAAGAAGCCGGCCATGGCGCCCACCAGCGTGGAGCGCGATAGGCGGCGGGCCAGGCGCACCGTCGCGGCCACCAGAAGGCAACCGAAAATCAGGCTGCCAAATCGCCAACCGAACGAGTTCATGCCGAAAAGCCGCTCACCGGCCGCGATCAGGTACTTCGCCATCTGGGGGTGCACAACCATGTCCGGTGTGGGCAGCCACCCGTTGGTTTGCCCCTGGGCGATCATGTCGTTGGCGTTGGATGGCCACTGCTTGGCGTAGCCAAAATGCAGCACCGACCAGGCTTCCTTGGCGTAATAGGTCTCGTCGAAAATGATCTTGGGTGGGTTGGCCAGACCGGGAAAGCGAATGCCGAAGGCCAGCAGTGTCAGGCCGATTGTCACCAGCCAGCTAAAGCGGTTGTCGCGGTGCAGCGGGTAGTCGTCGCGCAGCCGGTCGACGGTGTGCCAGGTTGGTGCCCATTCGTGGTCACCCTTGCTGGCCTGGCGGATTCTGGGAAGCCGGTCGAGCAGACTTGACGTTGACGCCATGGTTTCCTCTCGATCTGCCGGGGCATTGTCCTGACTCAGTTTACGCCGCGAGCCCCGATGATCCGGGATAATGGATGGGTGGCCACAAAACACACTCCCGAGCCGGGCCGTCTGGTGCTGGCAGGTTCGCCTATAGGCGACCTGGCCGACGCCTCGCCCCACCTGGCCGAAATGCTGTCCAGCGCCGACATTGTGGCCGCCGAAGACACCCGGCGCTTGAGGCGTCTATGTGACAGGTTGGGCGTCACTCCGGCGGGCCGCGTCGTCAGCTATTTCGACGGCAACGAAGCCGAGCGGACGCCGGGGCTGGTCGAGGCCATGAGTGGTGGTGCGACGGTCGTCGTGGTGACCGACGCCGGCATGCCGTCCGTCTCAGACCCGGGATACCGGTTGGTGCGGGCCAGCCTGGACGCCGGCTTGGAGGTTGTCGCCGTGCCGGGGCCGTCCGCGGCACTGACCGCTTTGGCAGTGTCAGGCTTGCCGGTGCGCCGGTTCTGTTTCGAGGGTTTTCCGCCGCGCAAGTCCGGCGAGCGGGCGTCCTATCTGGCAACGCTGGCCCGCGAACCACGCACCATGGTGTTCTTCGAGGCGCCGCACCGGTTGGGTGAGTTTCTGGCAGCTTGCGTGGCGGCTTTCGGCGGGGGACGGCAAGGGGCCGTCTGCCGCGAATTGACCAAACCGCATCAGGAGGTCGTTCGCGGTTCGCTGACCGAGCTGGCGCAGTGGGCGCAAGGGCCGGTGCTTGGGGAGGTCAGCGTCGTCATCGGCGGCTGGCAAGGGTTGGACGAGGATGCTGCACAGGACGCGTTGGCGGCCGGTTTGGCGGCCGTCCGTCAGGCTGTTGCCGATGGCGCCACGACGCGGGCGGCGGTGGCGATGGTGGCGGCGGCTCAGGGGTTGCGCCGAAAGACCCTCTATGACGCCGTCGTGGCGAGCCCCAGGGACGCTGCTGCGGTTGAGCCGACGGCCGATGTTGCGTCTGTGCTGGCAAGCCACGGCTTTGCCGACCTGCCGCCGCATCTGCCCCGTCCGGTGATCGACTCGCACACCCACATGGATTCGGTGTTCGAGAAGACCGGGCTTAGGCCCGAGGACAACCTCATTGCCGCGTCCTCGGTCGGCGTCACCAAGGTCGTGCAGATCGGCTGTGACGTCACCAGTTCGCAGTGGGCTGTCGAGTTTGCCGCCGCCAATCCGGCGGTGATCGCCGCCGTGGCGGTACACCCGAACGACGCGGCTCGATTGACGGCAAAAGAGTTGGACGCTGCGCTCGGCGAGATTGACGCCTTGGCCGGGTCGGGCAGCCACGTCCGCGCGGTCGGTGAAACCGGCCTTGACTATTACCGCACCCGCGATTCCGCCGGGCAAGCACAGCAGCGGGCGTCCTTCGCCGACCATATCGCCATAGCGGCGGCGAGGGGCTTGACGCTGGCGATCCACGACCGCGAGGCCCACAGCGACATTTTGCGTGTCCTGGATGACGCGCCGCTGCGTCCTGAGCGTGTGATCATGCATTGCTTCAGCGGCTGCATGGCATTCGCCCGCGACTGCGTCGAGCGCGGCTATTGGCTGAGCTTCCCGGGGACGGTGACGTTCAAGGGTTCGGAAGATCTGCGCGACGCCCTGACCGTCACCCCGCTGGACCGTCTGCTGGTCGAAACCGACGCGCCCTATCTGACGCCTGTGCCGGCGCGGGGGCGGCCAAACGCCAGCTACCTGGTGGCACACACGGTGGCTTTCATCGCCGAGTACCGGGGCGACGATCTGGCAGTGCTTTGTGACGCGCTGAGGGCCAACGCCGAGGCCGCCTACGGCGGCGCGTGGGGCACGGCATGAGTGGGCTGCTGAATCCGTCCGCAGTGCGGGAACTGGCGTCTTCAGTTGGGTTGACGCCGACCAAACGCTGGGGCCAAAACTTCGTTGTGGACGCCAATACGGTGCGCCGATTGGTGACGTTGGCGGGTGTCGAATCCGGCGATCAGGTGTTGGAGGTGGGGCCGGGGCTGGGTTCGCTGACACTGGGCTTGTTGGAGGCCGGTGCCAGTGTAGTGGCGGTCGAGATTGACGCCAAGTTGGCCCAATTACTGCCGCAAACCGTTGCCCAACGCCTACCCGAGGCGGTCGGCCGGTTGGATGTAATAGAGGGTGATGCGCTGCGGCTCTCTCCCGTCATCCTGCGCGGAGCGAGCGAAGCGAGTGAAGTCGCAGGATCTGCGACTGCGACAGCAAGACAGTCCGATCAGGCAGATCATGCGACTGCGCGCAGGATGACGGTCGCCCCGCCTGCCAAACTTGTCGCAAACCTGCCTTACAACGTGGCCGTGCCTGTCGTGCTCACGCTGCTTGAGCGGTTTGATGATCTGACGGACGGCCTTGTGATGGTTCAGTTGGAGGTGGCCCGGCGTCTGACCGCCGAACCCGGTTCGAAGGTCTACGGGGTGCCTAGTGCCAAGCTGGCCTGGTTCGCCGAGGCGGAGTTTGCCGGCACCGTGCCGGCCAGCGTCTTCTGGCCCGTCCCCAACGTCGAATCGGGCTTGGTACGATTCACCCGCCATAACCCGCCATCGGCGACACCCCGCGACAAGGTGTTCGCCGTCATTGACGCCGCGTTCGCCCAGCGCCGCAAAATGTTGCGCAGCGCGCTGGCGCCGCTGGCATCCTCCCAAGCTGTGGCGTCGGCCCTGGACGAGGCCGGTGTGGAGCAGACAGCCAGGGGTGAAACCTGCACGGTGGCCCAATTCGCCGCGATTGCCCAGGCTCTTTTCAGCGAACAGTGAGCGTGGGGTGGTGCTGCAAGTTGGCCAGCCCATTCCAGGCAAGGTTAACCAATTGGGCGGCGAGGACATCCTTTGGAGGCTGACGGGTTTCCAGCCAGGCTTGGCCAGCCATAGACACCAAGCCGACGATCGCTTGCGCCATGGGCCGGGCGAGGTCCGGGTCGAAGCCGTGATGCGCCAGTTGTGAGCGCATGATCTCTTCGGCGTGAATCGTCACATCGCTCAAGATCGACGCATAAGTGTTGGAGCCGGAGTCCCGTGACAGAATGCGGAAACCCTCGGGGCAATCGTCGATGTAATCCAGCAGCGCCAGCGTGCCGCGCTCCACGATTTCGCGGTAGCGAGCATTGGGCGTGTCGAGGGCTTCGCAGACCGCGCTGTCCAGCCGTCGCGCCTCGCGGTCCACGATGACGGCGTAAAGCCCGTCCTTGCTGCCGAAATGTTCGTAGACGATCGGTTTTGACACCGCGGCGGCCGCGGCGATCTCTTCCACAGACGTGGCATCGACGCCGTTCTCGGCGAACAGCGCTCGGGCGACTTCGATGAGCTGCTCGCGGCGTTCCACGCCACTCATGCGCACCCGCGGAGTTACTTCGCCGGCTGCTTGTTCCTTGGCTTGCGACATCAGACCACCTCCTGACTCCACGGTGGTGGCACGTGCTGCCACCCGTTCATCACGGCTGCCAGCCGCATGGGGCGCGGCGAGCTGAACACGTCTTCTAGGCCTATCGGGTGCCCGTCCGGCCCGCAAAGCGGCACCCGCCAGTTGGGGTACTCGTCGATGGTGCCGGGTTGGTTCTGTGTGCGACGGTCGCCGACCGCGTCCACCAGGTAGACGCACAGTATCGTTGCGGGGGACGCCACCAGCGCCCGGTAAAGCCCCAAAACGGTGGCCTCGACGTCGTCTAGAGTGGCGCCGTCCATCGGGTTGACTATGTAGCCTTCATTGGCCAGATAGTCCAACCACCACCGCTGCTCGTCATGGGCCCTTTCCAGTTCGACGTTCAGCGGTTCGGTCAGCAAGCCAAGATCGTTGCGCAGGTGTACATGGTCAAGCGCCAGGAACCCGGCGGTCGGCGGCAGATCGTGGGTCGTCACCGAGGCAATGCAAGCGCCGCGCCAGCGGTCTGGCGGAAGCGGCTGACCGCCTTCGTATTCGAACCAAAGCACCGAAGTGCCCAGGATGCCCCGCCGCGCCAGATAGTCGCGCACCCACGGTTCGACGGTGCCAAGATCCTCACCGATGACGACGGCGCCCGCCCGGTGGGCTTCGAGCGCCAGAATGCCGACCATCGCTTCGTGGTTGTAACGCATGTAGCAGCCCTCGTTGGGCGGACGGCCGCGCGGCACCCACCACAACCGGAACAAGCCCATGACGTGGTCGATACGCAGCCCGCCGGCGTGGTGCAGCGCGTGACGCACAACCTGCCGGAAGGGCGCATAGTCAAGGTCGGCCAGGCGGTCGGGCCGCCAGGGCGGCTGGCCCCAAAGCTGGCCCAACTGGTTGTATGCATCGGGTGGTGCCCCCACCTCAATGTCGCCCGCATAGACATCCGACATCATCCAGGTGTCGGCGCCGTCCGGGTTCGTGCCGACGGCCAGATCTGTCAGCACACCGAGCCGCATGCCGGCCTCCCGGGCCGCATGCTGTGCCTCGTTGAGCTGCTCTTGGGCGATCCACTGCTGCCATTCGATGAAAGCCAAGTCCTGGGGGTTGTCGGCGGCTAATGCGTCGCATTCGGGCGATGTGGGGCGTTGTTCCGATGCTGGCCAGGCATGCCAGTCGGTTCCGGATTGCTCGCACAGCAAAGTCCACAGTCCGAAGTCGTGCAGGGGGCGACCCTCGCTGTGACGCCAGGCATGCAGCGACATCTGACGTGCCGGCGACAGCCCGGCATCGAAGACGATGCGCAGCGCCTGACGCTTGATCGCCCAGGCGGTGTCGCGGTCAATGGTTTCGCGGGGCAGGCTGACGGCACGGGTCTGCAGCTTCCGAAGACGGTTGCGGTCTGGCCCAGCGACGCCGGCGTATTCCGGTATCGCGTCCGGACGGATGTAGATGGGGTTGATGTAGCGCCTGGTCGACGGCAGGTAGGGCGAGGGCTCCATCGGGGGCGTCGGTTCGGCGGCGTGCACCGGGTTGATCAGCACGTAATCGGCATGCTGCGTGGTGGCGGCCCATGTCGCCAATGCGGCCAGGTCTACAAAATCGCCGATGCCCCACGACCCGTTAGAGCGCACCGAATAGAGTTGGGCGGCATAGCCCCACAGCCGGTGGTCTGTTGGCATCTCCAGTGACGCCGGGGTGACGGCCAGCGACGCCTCGGCTTGCTGGGGTTCCGCGTCTCCGTACGTCAGAACCATCCTGTGGTAGCCCAGCGGCAGGTCGCCGGGAAGCTCAAATGTCGCCTCACCAAGCCACTGGCCGTCGATCAGTCGATCGTCGTTCCAGTTGTCGATTTGGGGGACGTCCGCCCAATCGCCGTCCTCGAGACGGATACCCAGGGCGGCCGGCCAGCCGGTTGGCACGTGGGCGTTGACCCAGGCCACTTGCCCTTGCTGCATGACGGTGCCGGACGGCAAGGGGCGCCGCCAGGAGCGGTCGCGCTGATCGGCCAGTGCGGCATCAATGGCGGCATCGGACGACGCGTCTATGCCCAGTGCGGCCAACACGGCCACCACCGTGTCGTCGCTCACGTGGATCGGGCTGCCTTTCCAGTCCCACGATTGGGTCTGAAGGCCAAAGCTTTGTGCCAGTTCGTCCAGCCGGGTATCCAATGCGCTCCGTTCAGCGGCCTGGCCGCACAACCTGTGTGCGGGCGAGCTTGTCGTGGATGCATTGACGCTTGGGGTCCCAGACGGCCCACAAGTAGTTGAATATCTGATAGGTCAGCCCGACATATGACAGCATGCTGGCAATGGCCAGGTTGGTGTATGCGGCAAAACCCAGCGCCGTGGGCAACGCGGTGTAAAACACTAGTCGCATGGCGATGGGGAAAGGCGGCAAACGTCGTGGGGCTGTTCCGTGGTCAACGGGAACCACCCGCAGGCCGCAAGCCATTTGCCCAAGTGTCGCGCCGGCGAACCCGAGCATAACTGCCACGTAAACACAGGCCACCCCCAGCTCAACCGCCCCCATGGTTAGAAGCGCGGTCTGCAGATGGTAGATAGGGTCGGTGAAACTCGGAAGTGCTGCGCCGCTCACGGTGGCATTCATCACGTCCTGGACGAAAGCTGTCATGCCTGAGTACAGGTTGGGAATCAGAGGCAAGTAGAAGATGGCGATGACGCCAAGCAACACGTAGTCGAGAACGGCGGCCAGTACCCGCCACCACCAGCCGGCGAGCGGCACTCCGTCTGCCGTCGTCGGGCCACTTGCGACAGCCGGCGCGGTCGCCGGGGTCGCGGGGCCCTTGTAGACCGGTATGCCGGTGGCGCCTTGGGCATACCTGGCGTAGGGGTCGGAAGACGCCGCGCTGGCCGGTGCAGCGGTGGGTGTGGTCGCAGTTCTGGTCTCGGCCGTCCAGGCGTCGCCAGCCCAATAGCGTTGGCGCTCAGCGTCAGCGGGGTCGGGGTACCAGCCCGGCTGCGGTTGTGTCATACCTCAATCATGCCATCTGGGGTCATGCTGCCGCCACGGCATCAACAAGCAACTGCAGCATCCAGCCGCACCAGTCGAAGACGGCCACGGTCGTGGCGCGCGGATCATGGCGTGGCAACTTGGCGAGGCGGCTCGCATCGTCCTCATTGACGATGCCCAGTCTGGCGGCGAGCACCAGCCGCAGGTTGGTCAGCGTGGTCAGCCAGGCGGTCACATGGTCGGGCGTCACAGTCACCCAGCCGCCATCGGCGTTTTGAATGTCGGCGATGACGGCCTGAGCGGCCTCGGCTTTGTTTGTCGCCTGGTCGGCTTGGGTGAAGTGGCGAAACTCGGTGCTGGCTTCTGCGTCGTCCCTGTAGGTATCGGGGAAAAGGCGCTGTATGGCCGGGTCGGGCAGCCATTCGTCGTCCTGGCTCCGCAAAGGCTGCACGAGCTCCGCCAGTTCGCCCGCGAGGGTGCCCAGCAGAGTTGACTCGCTTGGTGTCATCCTTGCGAGGAAGGCTGTGCCCCGTCGTCGAAAAGCTTCCATCACGCCTGCTCCAGGGTTGCCCAAAGGCCGTAGCCCTGCATGGCGGCGGCGTCCAGTTCCATGGTTTCCCGCCCGCCTTCGGAGACTATCGCTCGTCCCTGCAGGTGGACGGTCATCATCAGGTGCTCGGCTTTCTCCCGCGGGTACCCGAAGTAGGTCATGAAGACGTAGGTGACGTAGGTCATCAGGTTGACGGGGTCGTTCCAGACGACGGTGACCCAAGGTGTCAAGGGCGCAATGTCGATGTGCTCTTCGATCAGCGGGCTGGCCAGTGGCATCGCTACCCCTCGACCTGCAACTCGAAGGGGGCACCGTTCTTGAGTGTCAGCCCGACCGTGCAGCCCCGCGAGATGGCCCTGGTGATGGCGTCGGCCAGGCGTTTTCGGGCCTCCTCGTCGAAGCCCGCGGTGTTCAGCAGGACGCGCTCCTGAAAGCTCTCATACCGGTCTTCTTCAGCGTGGGGTGTGGCATCGACCACTACGGTGGCGGGAAAGTCCTCGCCCAGGTGGCGGGCCACCAGGTTGTCGAAGGTCATGCCGGCGCATCCCGCCAAAGCCAGTCTCAGCAGCTCGCCCGGTGTGAACGAGCCCGGCAGGTCGTCGTCCGAGTCGGCCATCAGGACGGTGGAGCCACGGTCATTATGCCCGAGGTAGGATCGTCGGCCGGTGCGCTCGACCCACCAGCGGGTGTCTTCCGGCGGGCTGATGCGATTGGCTGTGGGGTAGTAGGGCTTGTCGGTGTCGGTCATGGTGTCTCCTTGGACACCAGGCTACCGCTTCAGCGGCCATCGAATTAGGAAACAACTCTGTTGCGTAAATCTTTGGCATGCCGGTAAAGTCGAAGCGTGAAGAGTTTGGCCTGGAGCGAGCGGTTCGACCGGTGGTCGACGGGGCGCGTGTCGGGGCCAATCATCCTACTGGTGATCATGTGGGTGACGTTCCAGTTGACGACGCTGATCGCCCAACCTCTGCAGCTTTGGCTGGCGCATTTGTTTTCCGGGCCGGTCAGCGACGGCGCGACGACGCTGCTCAGGTGGATGCACCTTGCCAACACCTGGGTGCACGGGCTGGTGGTGAACGGGATCATCGCCGGGGTGGGCACACTACTGGCGTTTCTTCCGCTGATGATCATCATGTTCGTCCTGCTGTCCATCCTGGAGCACTCCGGCTACATGGCGCGGGCCGCCGTCACCGCCAGCGGCCTGATGCGTCGCATCGGGCTACCGGGCGAAGCCTTTTTGCCGCTGATCGTCGGCTTCGGCTGCAATGTGCCGGCCGTGATCGCGACACAAGACCTGGCCGACCCCCGGCAGCGGCGGCTGACAGCCTTGCTGGTGCCATTCACATCATGTTCGGCCCGCCTGACGGTGTATATGCTTGTCAGCTCAGCATTCTTCGGGCGTTGGGCGGGTACCGCGGTGTTCGCCATGTATGTTTTGTCGATCCTTTTGGTGGTCGGTGTCGGCTGGGCGTTGCGACGGGCCATGTGGCAGCGATGGCCCGGTCTGCCGATGATCCTCGACCTGCCCCCCGTCCACACCCCCGGGTGGCGAGCGGTGGTGAAGTCCGCCTGGGATCGGGTGGTGGACTTCCTGAAAACGGCTTCGGGCATCATTGTGGCCGTCGTCGTTGTGGTTTGGGTGTTGCAGGCCATACCGGTGGGTGCCGGAAGCTTTGGCGATGTGGCGCTGGACAACTCCTTGTTCGCCGCCGTGGCGCGGGTGTTCGCGCCGCTGTTCGCTTTTGCTGGTTTCGGCGCCTGGCATCTGGTGGCGCCGCTGGTGGCCGGCTTCGCGGCCAAGGAGGCTGTTGTCGCGTCTTTGGGCCAGACCTTTGGGGGCGGTGATCTGGCGGCGGCGCTTCACACTGCCTTCGGTGCGGCCTCCGGTGGGCACGCGCTGGCGGCGGCCGCCGCATTCCTGGTGTTCGTGCTCGTCTACACCCCGTGCGCCGCGACGGTATCGGCTCTGCGCCACCAGGTCGGGGGACGCTGGACGGCCTTCGGCGTGGCGCTTCAATTGATTCTGGCCTGGGTGTTGGCGGTAGTCGTCTTCCAGATCGGGCGCCTGCTATGACTCCCGACAAAGCCGTCCTAGATGCGGTCAACCGTGGTGCCATCACGTTGCCGCAAATCGCTGAGGCCACGGGCCTGTCGGCCCAAGAGGTGGCCACCTGCGTCAACGACCTCGTCCGCACCCGTCAACTGGCTGCAGCGTCGTCACTGGCGAACTGCGCGCTGGGGTGCAGCGGTTGCTCGCAGATGTGCGATCACCGGGGCAGCCCCACCGTCAACAGCGACCGGCTAGCGCCGTTGTGATCGCCTGAACGTCGGTTGCCAGCGGCAGTTCGGAGAGCGCCGCCACCGGTTCACCCGAACTCAGCGACCGGCGGGCGGCACCGATTTGGCGCGCCAGTTCCGCATACTCAGTTTGACTTAGAACGTCATCGGTTGTGTTGGCCAGGCCGCGTGCGAGGGCATGGGAGTGGTCGACTGCGTCACCCAGGCAGCGTGCGCGTCCTACGCCCAGTCGACGGGCGACGGCGGTGGTCGAGTCGAAGAACGCAAGCTCGTGATCGGCGGTGACGAGACGTTGGGCCGCGTCTGGGTCGGGCTTCCCGCGGGCGATCGCGGTGGTCAGGTCGCCGGCCGCGGCGAGCAATGTGGCGACTCGGACCTTGACCACGTCAGTGGTTTTGACCGGAAGGATGAACCAGGACGAGGCGACGCCGATGACGGTGCCGACCGCCACCCCGAGCAGTCGATGCAACAACAGGCCGCTGCCCGCCTCGCCGAAATAGCCATACATGAACGCGAGGGCCGCCGTGATACCCGCCGCCCAGTAGACGTAACCGAAGTCACGCACCGCGCTGACCAGGATCAGAATCGCGAAAATTACCACCAGCGCCCGATTATCGCCTGTGGAAAACAGCCCGGCGAGCAGCGTCGCGACCGCAGTGCCGGCCAGCGCCCCGACAGCCCGTTGGGCGCCCTTCCACACGACATCGCCGCGTCCCCGGTTCCCGCTGTGGACGATGAGAACCGTCAACACGGTCCAGACCAGATGGCTGGGGTCCAGCAACTCGGCGGCGGCGAAGGCGGCCGCTACGGCGACGCCAAGTTGGATCGACATGCGGGTACTCGGCGCCAGACTCCGAAGCCAGGCTGACCAGCCGGAGGATCCAGGTGCTTTCGGACGGCTCTTTGGAGGGCTGACGGGCGACGATGGCCCACTCATGGCGATGGCTCTGGCGGCCATTGCCCAAACTGCGGCGACACAGGCGGCGATTAGCATCCAGCCCAGGAACGCGACTGTCGCCTCAACGGGAAGCGGATGCACGAGAACGGCGATAAATCCGAGTGCGGCCAGGGTGCCCGCGGCTTGTCCAAGCGGACCGAGCCGCCGCAGTGCCACTGTCGTCGCGACGCCGACAGCGAACGCCACTGCTCCCGCTATCCGCCAGTAATCGTTGTTCGCCAACCACATGCTGGCGCCGACAGCGGCCGCCGCCCCGAGAAGGTAGGCGACGATAGCGATGGGTACTTGCCGCCAGGTGACGCGTGCCAATCCGCGAGGCAGTGCGACCCCGAGCATGACGGCGAACACGATCGCGTCCAGTGGCGGGTTCCACCAGGTGTGCAGTTGGGCCATCGACCAAAACGAAGGCAGCACAACCACCAAAGCCGCCAATCCCGCCCGAGCGCACCGCGCAGCGGCGGAACCTATCCGCCGGCTGGCATCGCTCACGATCCAGATTCTACCGTGACCGAAGATGATGCCTTCGCGGAACCTAGGCTAGGCTGGCGGCATGCTGATGCACACGCTGATAGGATCGACCAAGCCGACACAATCACCTACTCGCGACGCCGACGTTTCTCGCCTGGAGATCAAGGCCGTCGAACTGAGGATAGGCGATGTTTCCGCTCAGGCCCATCTTCTCGGTCGCCTTCTGGTGCACGCCAAGGATCACCAGCCCGACCCCAATCAAGGCCGGCATCAAAAATGGCACCAGCCTGGCGGCCAGTGGCGCGTCCGTTACGGCGAAGACCACCGGCAGCATAAATAGCGCCAGAACGACAAAGGTTACCCCCGTCGGAATCAGCAGTCGCGAGCCGCGCAACCCGTTCCACTGCTGAATGGTGCGGCACCTCGGGCACGTCGCGTACTGCACCGGCAACGCCAGTGGCCCTCGGTCGCGCGCCGCCTCGCGCAACCCCAGGCATCGGCGTCGACTCGGGTGCTCCGGCTGAACTCCCGTGCCTCATTGTTCCAGTGATAACTGACGTCTGTGGAGCCCACCGTCGCCGAAATCGGCACTGGCTGGTGCAGTCCAGCCGGCTCAGTTATCGCGTCAAGCCTGCTGGCGGCCGCCGCCCGAACGCTAGCGTCCGCATCTTGTTGCGACGCCTCGGTGAGTGTGCGGGGGGCAGTCAAAGCGTTGATCGCAGCGACCCTCACGTTGGGGTTCGGCGACTCGCGGGCTGCCAGAGCAAGAGCCTGGCCCGCCGAGTACGCGTGCAACCAACCCTCGGTTGACTTCTCCAACTGGGCGATGGCTTTGAGTGCGGTGGCCTCATTGGCACTCTTCCAAGATGACATGCAACCATCCCAGCTACGGTCCACGCCCGATAGCATCGGGCAGCCTCACTGGCGAACAGGCCTGCGATATCGGACAGCTGCTCGCAGATGTGCGATCACCGGGGCCGCCCAATGTAGGCTCATTTCATGCGTCAACCCTCACTGCACCGCATCGGCACGGTGTTGGTCGCGCTGCTGGTGACCGGCCTGGTGATTGGTGGTTTGACAGGTTGCAGCACTGGGCACAGTAACCCCAAGAGCGTGGTTCAAGGGTATCTGAATGCCCTAGCCAAGGGTGACGCGAAGAAGGCGCTTTCATACGAGTATCGGTTTTGGGGCAGTCCAACCTACGCACAATTCCTAAACAATGAGACACTTGCCTACAGCAACGCGCACGCACCCTTGACCGTGATCTCAATCGATGAGGCGCAAGTCACTCCGGACAAGGGCAACTTGGGTGCCACGGCGACAGTGACAGCCAAGTACGCTTTTGGTGACCACCAGGTGACCCACACCTTTTCGCTGAATCAGGTAAACGGCAGTTGGTACCTGGATTACGCGTACGCCGATGAAAACTTCCAGTCGCCAGGGGGTTGGTGGTTCGCGGTCGGCGACGGCAAGGCTGTGGGCCTGACGCTCAATGGGCTGCCTTGGGCAAACGCCAGCCCATATCTGTTTCCGGGCGCTTACCAGTTGGCTACTGATAACTCGCTGGTGACAATGACCGGTGGGTCCTTTTTTGTTGACGCGCCGGATGATGGAAAGGTAACGAGAAGCACGCCCAAACACGTCGATGCGACCATAGCACTTACCAGCGACGCCAAGATCGAAATCGGCCAGCTCGCCAACACCAAGTTTTACGACTGCCTGGGCAAGCCGGGGGCGTTGGGGGTTTGCGTGTTCAGAATGCATCCCACAGGCAAAGACTTGGATCAGTCCACTCTCATGTGGAAGGTGGCTCAGTTTTTCCAAGACGAACCGCCGGAGTACGACATGACCCAATGGGACTGGGGTCTTTCGTGGGGGACAGTGATGAACACGGGTAGCGTTTCGGAAACCGCCTTCAAGACCGCCTACGCCGCGTTAGCCAGTGGGAATTGGGCCGATGGGACTCCCATCGACGTGTCCAAAGGCGAGTTCCAAGCATCTGTGCCGTGGGCTGTGTGCGTCGACATCAGCAACCCCGCCAACATCACGGTCAGTTTCAGCGATGGGTCAATTGACAGTTCGCTGTCCATGTGCTGACATCGGTTAGCCGAGGTATCGCAAACGCACTCACGCCGGATCGTGTGCGACTGCGGCGTTATGCGTCAGCGAACGAGGCCAGGTTGGCTTTCATGTAGGCAAGCATGTTGGCGATAAACTGCTTTTCATCTAGGGCATAGAACTCGTCGTCCAGTGCGTTTAACGGGTTGTCTTTGTAGCTTTGGGAGAAACTTTCGAGTGTGTCGCCCCAGCTTTCAACGATCTTGTCGCCCTCGTCGCTGTCGATGATTTCGCAAGCCCGTTGGACGATGTCCGCCCACTGATCGGCACCGGCCGTCTGGAGGCATTGAGCTGCGATCTCGAAGAACTGACGGCCAGCCGAGTTGTAGAAGAACTGGTTGAACCCGCCGTTCATCACTTCGCCAGCAGTGGCGTTGACGACGAAGCAGACCCGTTCCGGTTCGCTCCACTTGTCGACTACCTCGCGCTGGTTGTCCCAGTCGTCCATTTTGGCGATCAGTCGGTCGTAGATCACCGAGTCTAAACGATCATCTGGCAAGGCGGACAGAGCTTCCACGCTCATCGGTTCAGCCATTGTCAACGTCCTTTCATCCTCGTTGGCAGTACGCCACCTTCCGATCATCTCAGGTTTGGGACCAAACCCAGATCGGATACCTTTCGTCTGTGACGTAGATGCGCTTGCGATACGTCGGCTAGGCTGACGGTATGTTATTGCCTGCTGGCGATTTGGTCGCCTTGCTGAAAACCGTGGTTGATACGCCGTCCGTCAGTGGTGACGAGGGGGCGCTGGCCGATGCCGTCGAGACCACGTTGCGGGCGGCACAGCACCTGCAGGTTGGGCGTCAGGGCAACACCGTCTGGGCGCGTACCGAGCTGGGGCGGGCGTCGCGCGTCGTCATCGCCGGGCACCTCGACACGGTGCCGGTGGCGGGCAATCTGCCGTCTCGAATTGTCGACGGGCCAGACGGCCAGCCGATGCTTTGGGGGCGCGGCACTGTCGACATGAAGGGCGGCGTGGCCGTCATGTTGCACGTCGCCACCGAGACGCCGACGCCTAGTCGCGATGTCACCTGGATCTTCTACGACTGCGAAGAGGTCGAGGCAGTGCGCAATGGTTTGGGACGCCTGGCGGCCAGCCAGCCGGAGCTTCTTGCTGGCGACTTGGCCGTCCTGATGGAACCGACGAATGGTCTTGTGGAGGGTGGCTGCCAGGGGTCTCTGCGGTTCACCGTGGCGACGCGGGGCGTGGCGGCGCATAGTGCTCGTGGCTGGCTGGGCAGCAACGCCATCCATGCGGTAGCACCGGTGCTGACCCGCATCGTCGAGGCACAGCCGACATTCGGCGAGGTTGAGGTGGACGGGCTGACCTACCGCGAGGGCCTCAATGCCACGATGATCAGCGGGGGAGTGGCCAGCAACGTCATTCCCGACAGATGCGTCGTTCAGATCAACTACCGCTTCGCGCCGTCTGTCAGCGCCGACCAGGCGGAGGCCAAGATGCGTGCCCTGTTTGATGGGTCGGGCGACTTCGAGGTTCTTGACGTCTCGGCGGGGGCGCGTCCCGGACTGGACAGCCCGGCCGCCCAGGGGTTTGTCGCCGCCGTGGGCGTCGAGGTGGGGCCAAAGTACGGCTGGACGGACGTGGCGCGGTTCAGCGCCTTGGGGGTGCCGGCCTTGAACTTCGGCCCAGGCGACCCCTCCCTTGCCCACCGTGACGACGAGGCCGTCGCCCTATCCCAGGTGCGGGCCTGCGCCGAGGCCCTAACCCGCTGGCTGGAGGCCTAGCGGCGACTAGGTTGTGGTGTCGGTCGGCGAGGCCGTCGTTGGTGGTTCTGTTGTTGGTGGTTCTGTTGTTGGTGGTTCTGTCGTCGGCGGAGTTGTCGGCGGCGTGGTCGGTGGAGTTGTCGGTGGAGTTGTCGGTGGCTTTGTCGTCGGCGGCTTTGATGTCGGCGGCTGCGTCGTCGACGAAGATGTGCTAGTCGTCGGGGTGCTCGACGGGGTCGAGGACGACGGTGGCCTTGGCGGCGGCATCTGGCCGGGGTGGGCAGCCTGCCACTGCAGATTCGACGCCATCACTTGGTTTGACTTTTCATTCAGCATGGCGATCGCATCATTCAACGCCTTGGTGGCCACGGTGACCTGGTCGGGAGTGGCGCTACCCGGGGTGATCGAACCGTAATCGGCCAGAACGGTCTGAGCCTGCGGGATAGCCGCCTTGAGATCATTCCAAACCGATTGGTCGGTCACCTGGCCCTGCGTCAAGTCCAGCCTGACCTGCGCCGTCGCCAACGCGTCCGTCAAGTCCGACACCGCAGCGTTGTAACCGCCCAGCCACCCCGTCTTTTGGGCATCGGCCAAAGCTTGGTCAACGGCCTGCGCCTGCGTGCCCAATGTGGCTGTGGTCGTATCCAGGTTTGGCAACCAAGCCTTCACCTGAGCCGAGGTGACATGAAGTGACGCCACGGTGCTCAGGTCGAGCCCGGAAGCCGGTATCTGGCCGGACGACTCGAAGCTTGTCGAATATGAGGCGTCGGTGTAGATCACTGACGGTTGGGATTCCAGCGATGTCGCGTGCATGTCCAGCAGCAGCATCGCCGTGTTGTGGTAAGACTGGGCCTCTTGGATGGTGGCTGCCAGCAGAACCACCGAAGCGTCAGAGGTCGGCAGCGTCACCGTATCGGGTGAGGGCGTTGCTGTGCCGGTAGGCTGTGCGGTGGGTGTGGCGCTACTGGGCGACTCAGACGGCGCTGGGGACGCATCGCCCGCACCGACTGCGGTATTGTACGAGGTCAGCGCCGCATTGATTGCATCTTGCAGGTTGTTGTCTGCCTGGACGATCTGGTCGGCCAGCGACCGGTCCGCGGTCTTGATCGGATGCCCCGAGTAACGGAAAACCAGCAGTACGACAACCACCAGGGCGATCACCAAAACGCCGACACCGATACCGAGAATAAGCAGCAACGAATCACGCTGCGGGGTTTCCTCATCCGACTCGTCAATCGTATGAGAACCTGACGACTTGCGGTTCAAGTTGATGCGCATCTGCCCTCCATCTACACAGGTGGTGTGAGAACACCATGTTCGAGCATACCGCGACGCTTGGGTAAAATGGCATCTTGTGTGCGCTCATATCCTCACCACGGCGGCTTGGCCTTACGCCAACGGGCCGCGTCATATCGGTCATGTCTCGGGTTTCGGGGTTCCTTCCGACGTCTTCGCGCGGTTCATGCGCATGCGTGGCCACGACGTTCTTTTCGTCTCAGGGACGGACGAACACGGCACCGCCATCCAGGTGAAGGCCGATGAAGAAGGGCTGACCGCGCAGCAGACGGCCGACAAATACCACGGCGTGATCGTCGAGGACCTCGCCGGGCTAGGGCTCAGCTACGACCTGTACACGCGCACCACCACCCGCAACCACGAGCAGGTTGTGCAGGAGATGTTCTCCACGCTGCACCGCAACGGCTACATCATCGAGAAGACGGAGCTGGGCGCGATCTCTCCGTCCACTGGGCGTACCCTCGCCGACCGCTATGTTGAGGGCACTTGCCCGGTGTGTGGCTTCGACGGGGCCCGAGGTGATCAGTGCGACAATTGCGGACGCCAACTCGACCCGGCCGATCTGATCAACCCGCACAGTCGCATCAACGGTGAGGTGCCTCAATTCGTCGAGACAACGCACTTCTTTCTCGACCTGCCAGCCTTTGCCGATGAACTGACAGCCTGGCTGAATTCTCGCCAGGACTGGCGGCCCAACGTCGTTGTCTTCTCGACCAACTTCGTCAAAGAACTCAAACCCCGTGCCATCACGCGTGACCTCGATTGGGGTGTGCCGATCCCGTTGGACGGCTGGCGCGACGCCCCGATGAAGCGCATCTACGTGTGGTTCGACGCCGTCATCGGGTATCTGTCGGCGTCCATCGAATGGGCCAACCGCATTGGACGCCCGGACGCCTGGCGCGAATGGTGGAATGACGAGGCAGCCCGCAACTACATGTTCATGGGCAAGGACAACATCGTCTTTCACACCGTGATTTGGCCGGCGATGTTGCTCGGCACGAACGGCCAGGGCTCAAAGGGCGGGACGCCATCGCAGCAATTCGGCATACTGGACCTGCCCACCGAAATCGTTAGCAGCGAGTTCTTGACGATGAAGGGTTCCAAGGTGGCGTCGTCACGCGGGGCGTCGATCTTCGTCGGCGATTTCCTGCGCGAGTTCGGGCCGGATGCGCTGCGCTATTACATCGCGGTGGCCGGGCCTGAGAACCAGGACACCGACTTCACCTGGGACGAGTTCGTCCGCCGCACCAACTTTGAGCTGGCCAACGAGTGGGGCAACTTGGTAAACCGCTCAGTCTCGATGGCCAACCGCTACAACGGCGAGATTCCCCAGGACGGGCCGCTAACGGACGACGACGAGGCCCTGCTGTCGGCGTCGCGTGACGCCTTCGAGACGGTGGGCGGCCTGCTTGAACAGTGCAAATTCAAGAATGCCATCACCGAGATCATGCGCGTCGTCGGCTTGGCCAACCAGTACCTCAGTGCCCAAGAGCCCTGGAAGCTCAAGGACGATGTGGCCCGTCGCGACACCGTGCTGCATGTGGCACTGCAGGTGGTGGCCGACTGCAACACGATGCTGACGCCGTTTATGCCGCACGCCGCGCAGAAGACCTTCGAGCAGATGGGTGGCGAAGGTGTTTGGGCCGCCCAGCCGCAGATCAGCACGGTCGATGAGGGGGAGGGCACGCAACCGTATTTGGTGCTGACCGGCGACTATGCATCCGAGCAGGCGAAGTGGGCTCGGCAGTTCATCAAGCCCGGCGTCAAGCTTGAAAAGCCGACACCGCTTTTCGCCAAACTGGACGAAAAGCTGGCCGAGGAAGGTCCCGTCTGGGCCCCGATCAGCTAACTGTTTGACTAGAGTCGATATCTAGGGAATGGGGGCGCGCCAAAGCGCCGCCATCGGGAACAGAAGAACGGGTGAGCAAGATGTCCAATCCCACGCAGCAACCGCCGTACCAGGGCCAACCGCCCTATCAGGGTCAGGTGCCCTACCAGGGCCAACCGTCATATCAGCCGCAGTACCCGGGGATGGCCCCAATGGGCTACCCGCCCATGCCGCCGGCGAAACCCAAGGGACGTGTGCCCCTGGCGGTCAAGATTCTGTTGCCAATCGTTGTGGTCATCGCGCTGATCGTCGGTGGCGTCGTGATCTTTGCCAATCATGTCGTCTCCAACGTCGCCGACCAGGACTACTACACCCTCGGCGGCGATCAGATACCGTCCGTCAAGCTGGCGCTCGGGCAGCAACGGAAAGTCATCAGCTTCGAAAACACGACGGCGAGCGGCGTCACCACGCAGCTCATCCGCTATCAAGTGGACGGCAATCAGCAGAACCAAGACATGTGGACGTATGCGGGCTATCTGCATGACAACGACAACTTCCTCACCTTGACCGATTTCGATTTCTCCGGCCCGGTGGGTTCCGGAGCCCTGGGGCGCAACTCGGCAGACGCCGGCCAACAACTGGTCGTGACGTTGACCTATGACACAACCGGCTATGCCGTCACAATTGTCAAGCAGGTCGGTTCGGTCACCCCCAACACACCCGACATCACCGACGCGCCGACGGTCTCCCCTGATGTGCCGACAACCAACGACACCACCGACAACCCCTTCGCGGCGGAGCCATCCGTCACGCCCGCTGACGGCTGGGCTCGTGACGACGCCTACTCGTTCCCTGCGTGGACGAAAGGTGACGCCCAGTTCTTGATCGTGGTTGCCGATGTGTCCGACATTGGCATGAGCCACCAGGATTACACCCAGCGTTTCCGTGACATCATGGAGGGGGAGTCATACACGGACGAGGTCAGTTCGGTCTCCCGCATGCCTATCGGCGGTTTTGACGCCTGGCAGTTCAGCTACCTGGACAACAACGACGGGACGCGAGACTGGTCGATCTACGTGTTCAACGACCCGGTCATGTACGACATCGAGGCGTCCGCGCCAAGCGCCGACTTTGACGCGCTGGTGCCCGAGATGACGCAGATGCTGAACAGTTTCGTCGTCATCCCGCCGAAGTAAGGCCGTCCAGAAGCGCGGCGAAGGTGGCCGCCTGTGCGGGTGAAGCGTCAAGAAGCGGCGCCCGCACCGGGCCCACGTCGATGCCGAGGTGTTTCAGCCCGGCCTTGACCAGCATGCAACCCTGGGTGGCGAATACGCCCGTGTAGACGGGCAGCAGGTGCTGGTTCCACCCGACAGCCTCATCCAGCCGTCCCGCCAGAAAAGCTTCCATCATGACGGCTGTGGCGGCGCCGGTGAAGTGAGTGGACGTGCCGACCACGCCGACCCCGCCAACGCTCAGCATCGGCAGGGTGTAGGCGTCGTCGCCGGCGTAATAGAGCATGCCTGTATCACTGATGACGCGGGCCGAGGCGGCCAAATCCTTTTTGGCGTCCTTGACGCCAACGATGTTCGGGTGTTTGCCCAGGTGCAAAAGGGTCTCTGTCTCGATCGCGCGCCCGGTGCGGTGCGGTATGTCGTACAGCAGGCAGGGCAGGTCTGTGGCCGAGGCGACTTTGGTCATGTGGGCCTCGATGGCGTCCTGCGGCGGCAGCGAATAGTACGGCGTGACAATCAGCAGGCCGTGGGCGCCAGCGTCGGCTGCTTGATGCGCCAGCTCCACCGAATGAGCGGTGTCGGGCGTGCCCACCCCGGCGATGACCTTGGCCCGGTCGCCCACCTCTTTGGACACTGCCTTGACCATGGCGGCCTTCTCGGCGTCCGACGTGGTTGGGGCCTCGCCGGTGGTGCCGTTGATGACCAGGGCGTCGTTGTGTTGTTCGTCGACCAGGTAGGCGGCCAGCCGTCGCGCCGTGTCCAAGTTGAGCTTGCCGTCAGCGTCGAAGGGCGTCACCATTGCGGTGATCAGACGGCCAAATATCGGGGCAGCAGTCGGGTTCATTCGCCCATCCTACCGCCGTCGTTGGCGCACCAGCACCACACCTCCGACAACGAGAAGGACAACGATGACGCCGACAACCGCGATGGTCGCGCCTGGTCCGCTGGTCGCGGCAGTGGTTGTGGGTGTGTCTGAAGGCGTCGGTAATCCCGGAACGTCGGTGGGAAGAACAGGCGTGCACTGCTCGCCGTAGCACCAGCCCTCGACCCACCCGGGCTGCGTGTGAGAATCATCCGACCCCGTGGTGGCGTAGGTCCAGTTGCCGGCCTCCGCGTCGGCGGCGGATGCCTGGTAATACTGCCAGTACTTGCCGTCAAAGGTTGCCGGGCAGGGATTGGGATAGTTGTTCAGGGCACAGATCATGCCTGTGGCGTCGCGGGTGATGGTGACCCCGGCCGCTTTCAAAGCATTCGTCCCGGTGCCGGGGTCGAGAATGCAAACCCCAAACGTCAGGGCGTCCGGCGCCCCGACGTCGCTCGCCGGTTCATCCTTGGTGACAACAACATAGACACCTTGCTGCTGCACACAGTAATCCAGGCCAGGGGGGGAGGCGCTGGCGGTGTTGGCAGCCAGAGTCAGTGGGACGGCGGTAAGTAGAGCCAGGGCAAACCCGGCAAAGAAGCGATGATTGTGAGGCACGATATTCCTTTCTCGCAGACCTCGACGAGATGATCGGTTAGAAAATGCTGCTAGTCGGTATCCCGGCTTGGCTCATCGCCTCACGGTTGCGGGTCAGCTCTGGCATCGCACCAGATTCCCCGACTATTGGCCCTATGACCTTAGCACGACTCGGGTACCGAGACGACCAACACGCGGAAGCCTTTGGCCGATGCAAGCCGTTCGGCTGACCAGCCGCCCTGCAAAGCCCAAGTTTGCAGCGAGTCGGCTCCAAGGTTTCGTCCCACCACCAGGTAGGCCCGGCCAGCGGGTGCGAGACGACCCAGCCAGGTGGTCAGCAGGTCGTGCAAGGCCGGCTTGCCGATGCGGATCGGCGGGTTCGACCAGATCTCGTCAAAACGGGCGTCTGGGTCGACGTCCTCAGGCCGCAGCGCTTCAACCTCAACGCCCGCCCGGGCGGCGTTCAGGCGGGTCAGTTCGAGCGCCCGGTCATTGACGTCGATGGCGGTGACGTGGGCCTGCGGGCAGGCGGTGGCCAGTCCGATGGCGATCGGCCCGACGCCGCAGCCCAGATCGAGCAGGCGTGGGTTTGGGCAGTTGGGCGTCGCGATCGGCGGGTCGACGCTGCGCAGCAGCACAGAGGTCCCAAGGTCGAGCCGGGACCCCGAAAACACCCCGTCCGCGGACGTGAAGGTGAAGCTGCGGTCAAAGATCGTTGCACGGAATTCGCGGAGGTTCGCCGCGCCTGTTGGCGTCTCGAAATAGTGGCTCATGCTGCATCGTCCAGCGAACGGGTGCTGCGGGATTGCTCGGCACGGGCGGCCAACTGGTCATCGGGCGGGTAGGTGACGGCCTCCAACGTCAGCCCGCCGGGCGGCAGCACCGGCACTTCACCGGCGCGAGTTTTCCCAGC
>WQYR01000004.1 GCA_009781145.1 Propionibacteriaceae bacterium
ATTCGTGCCCTATTTTTGCCTACAGTTGCCTACAGTTGCCTACAGTTGCAACTCTGCCGATTTGTGAATATCCACTTGACTAGGTGTTTTGGCTTGTCAGAAGTACTTAGAAACGGTGGAGCATAGGGGATTCGAACCCCTGGCCTCTTCCATGCCATGGAAGCGCGCTACCAACTGCGCCAATGCCCCGAAAGCGTCTCTACGTTACCCGATGGGTACCCCGTCAGGCAACTGGGTTCTGTTACAACCCGGTATGCTGAGCCGGTGGAACAAGCATCGCAAGTCAACCTGCCCGCGGGGTACGAGTTTTCAACTGACCCCGCGCGGTTGGACCCGGAAAAGGTTCACTACCTGCTTCACAGCTACGCCTACTGGGCGGCCAATCGAACCCGGCAGACCCAAGACGCCGCCATCGCAAAGTCTCGCAACTACGGCGTATACGCGCTGCCCTCGCAGCAGCAGGTGGCATATGCCCGCATAGTCACGGACGAGATCACTTTCGCCTGGCTGGCTGATGTGATCGTCGACCCCGAGCACCGTGGACGCGGACTTGCCCGAGGGCTAATCGCTGGCGTGGTCGCCGACCTTGAGCCGCTGTGCCTCAAAAGAATCGTGCTGAAGGCATCGGATGAGGGCAGGCACCTCTACGAGCAATTCGGCTGGGAGCCAGTGGACAACCCCGATTCCTGGATGGAGCTTCGCACACACGCCGCGTAGCTCCGTGGATATTGGGCGCCCAGTCGGGCAGAATAGACAGAATAGACGATCATGCCTGAATCGTCGTCCTGTCACTTGCGTTTGGTTCATGTGCCAGGCCGGACCTAGCTTGCCCGGATACAACCAGGCCCGCCAAACTCGGTGTGCCCCTCGCCCACTTCAGCACCCAACATGGAGCATCTGCTGTCGGCCATGTGGGAGGTCCTGCAGGCCGCCGGAGCAGCCTCACCCGTCATCGGTGCCGACTATCGCACACCCTTGCATGCTTCCGCATTGATCGTGTCGGCCGTGCCGCTGCAAGACAACACCCATGACCACAACACCCCGACCGAGGCCGGGATAGCGTATCGTTCAATACAGCAACAGCTGAAAACCCAGTGATCCACACAGCCCAACCGGCGGCAACAAACCAGGGAACCACACCGGTTGAACTCGCGTGTGGCGGGGTGAACTGATGTGTGCAAGGGAAAGGACAGTTTCATGAGCCTTAATGGGATAGGCACACTGAAGCAGGCGGCAATTGACGCCTACATGAGGGATCTGAACATGTATGACCCCCTCAGCTACGGTCAGTGGGCAGACTCGCGCGCCGACTGTTTCGGGTACGAGAGTCGTACTGACAACGGTTATCAACTATGCGACATGCTACAGCGCACTGCCACGGTGTCGCGACCGGATGGAAATGGTGTCGGTGGCGGTGCCGTGGTGTCACTGTCTTCTGTTTCTGGACATTCTGGGCGAGCGGTGCGACCGGTACCAAATTTCGCTGCCATTTTCGACGGTATTTGCAACATGATCGACCATACTCTGAGCCCGTTGATGGGCCTTCCAGAGCTCGACGGATTCTACGACCTTCAGAGGGCCTTGGGGCCGGCCTGTAAGGCGCTGATCACGTCTAGGGCTGGCGGCGGACTTGGCGGGGGGCTGTCTGATCCCATCACCATGATCCTGGGTTTCCTCGATGATTTTCGCAGCGAGTTCCTAAAGGCCTTCGACGTCAACTATCTGTCTCGCATGCAAGATGCAGTCGCCGCGTATTACGCCATCGGCCTGGCGCTGGGTGCGGCTTTAGGCGGCGAGGATGGCCTCTGGAAGAAGACCGACGAGGTAGCGAACACGGCCATCCGACAAGCGACCGATGCTTTTAAGAATCATTCGAACGAGGCCCTCACGACATGGTCAGAGGACTTGAGCATCGTCCGTGTGATGATCGACGGCATCACACTCTTCGCGGCTGTGGCGTCTCTCGCCGTGCCGCCCGCCGGGGTGGCTGTGATGACCCAGTTGCTAGCCGGCTTGACACTTGTCACTGATGCAGGTGAGGCCGCTGTGCAAGCGTCGCAACCGGGACCTTCATTCACCTCGATAATGCAGGCTTTCGAGGATTCCATCACGGGCATAGTCGCCGACACTCGCACGCAGGAACAACTACTAGACGACAACCTGCTGGACTGGTGCCGCTCTTGTAGCGACGGCCACATGAACTTGAGCAATCAACTGGCCGGCGAACCAATCGCTTCACCGGAGAGTTGGCCGAGCATCGACATCGACCTGAAGCGATGCCGCGACGTATACACCATCTACTTGCCGGAGATATTGGAGGGTTTGGTCGCGGCCCGCACGACGGTTGAGTCTTTGACTGACAGTCAACCCTGGTATCGCGATGACAGGCTTGGTATCGGCTATCGCGGCTGTTGGGCGCGGTGGGACGAACTGCGTTGGGTCTTGCGCGACCTGCTGGCCGACTTGGAATGGCAAACTGACAAAGCCATCCAGGTGATGACAAACATTGCCTTGGCTTTTGAAAATCACGATCAAGGCGCAGCCACCCAGCTGGCCAGCCTGAGCCAGACGCTCGATGGTGGCAGCGGTTGCTCGCCTACCGCATTGCCGCCTGACTGGCCGGCAGACGACGGGTACCATGAGCATCGCCATGACAGCATCGGAGGTTACTGAGGTGAGACGGCCACTTATCGCAATCGCAGCCATCCTCATGTCCATGTTGACGGCATGCGCCCCTGGACCGCAGACCCCAACAGTGCCAGCATCTTCGACACCAGAAAAAACGCCGTCGTCACCCATGACAAGCCCGGTCCCCACAGTCCGAGGCGCCAGCGGTCCACTTGGCGTGGTGCATGCCAACCAAACCTGGATTGATGCCAGTACCGGCCTATCCGTGACGGTAGAGCAGGTCACAACGGCACCACTGCCAGGATCGACAGTCAAGCCCAGCTGGGATATCTATGCCCAGGTGTTTGGATTGCGCGTTGCGGTCGACACGACCGGCACGACATCTCGGGGAGTGACCCTTGACGCATGGCCGCCGATAGCCTCGGCGTCGGGGTTTTGGCTGTTGTCGTTGGATCAGAAGCACGGCGCCAATTGCTTCACACTTACGTTCGATATGAGTGAGGCCGAACAAAGACAGGCGCTTGCCGCGATTGATGGGGACACGGTATTCGACAAGCAGTCCGAGCGTGGGGATGGCTGGATAATGTGCGGGGTCTTTCCAGATGACGTCGCGTCTTTATCTGCTGGGTTCACAGTGATCTTCGACGCGGCGGCGGCACACACCGCCGACGGGAAAACAGTCGGCAGCCCGCCGCTCGCCATCGTCGCGGTGGCTCCGTGACAGTGGTGCCCGCTCCGCATCCAAACCCCGATTCCTGGATGGAGCTTCGCACACACGCCGCGTAGCTCCGTGGATATTGGGCGCCCAGTCGGGCAGAATAGACGATCATGCTTGAAACACCGTCACTTGTACGCGCCATGCGCGGCGACCGTCCACCTGTCACGCCCGTTTGGTTCATGCGACAGGCCGGGCGCAGCTTGCCCGAATACAACCAGGCCCGCGGCAACACCACCATGTTGGAAGCCTGCCTGACGCCCGAACTCGCCGCCGAGATAACCATGCAGCCGGTGCGCCGCCTGGGCGTGGACGCAGCGGTTTTCTTCTCCGACATCGTTGTGCCGCTCAAGCTGGCCGGGGTCGGCGTCGAGATCGCCCCTGGCGTCGGTCCCGTCATGGATCAGCCGTACCGCACGCCGGCAGACATCGCCCGCCTGTGCGAGGCAACGCTAACGGACGACGCGCTGGCGCCGATCACCGAGGCCGTGCGGTTGACGGTAGCCGAATTGGGAGCCACTCCCCTGCTCGGTTTCGCAGGCGCGCCGTTCACGCTGGCCGCCTACCTGGTTGAGGGCAGGCCGTCGAAGGATCACATGGCCGCCCGCACGCTGATGCACGCCGACCCGGATTCGTGGGCCCGTCTTCTGAACTGGGCGGCCGACATCACTGGAGCTTTCCTGGCAGCGCAAGTTCGTGCCGGCGCCAGCGCCGTGCAACTGTTTGACTCGTGGGTGGGCAGCCTTTCGGTGGCCGATTACACGGCCCATGTGGCCCCCGCCAGTACCCGCGCGCTGACCGGCGTGGCCAAGCTGGGTGTGCCCGTCGTCCACTTCGGCACCAACACAGAGCATCTGCTGCCCGCCATGAGGGACGTCCTGCTGGCTGCCGGCGTGGATGCACCCGTTATCGGCGTCGACTACCGCACACCCTTGGACACTGCCGCCGCAATCGTTCCGGGAGTGCCGCTGCAGGGAAACATCGATCCTGCCATGCTGGCCGCCGGGTGGCCGGCGCTCAGCGCCCATGTGTGTGACGTTCTGGAGCGTGGACGCCAAGCCCCGGCGCATGTGGCCAATCTCGGCCACGGTGTGCCCCCCGAAACCGACCCCGACGTGCTGAAGCGCGTCGTCGAACTGATCCATGAGACCACCAATGACTAGCGGCACAGTCCGCGTCGGTACCCGGCGCAGCACGCTGGCAACCACCCAGACGGGCCACGTGATCGCCAGTCTGTCGAAACTGCTGGATCGTCCCGTCGAACCGGTGCTGATCCGCACGGACGGTGATGTGCTCACCGGCTCGTTGGCGTCCCTGGGCGGGACGGGCGTCTTCGTCGCGGCCCTGCGCGAGGCGGTGCTGGACGGACGGTGCGACCTTGCCGTCCACTCGCTGAAGGACCTGCCGGCGGCAGCGGTGCCCGGCCTGACGCTGTTCACCCCGCCGCGCGAAGACCCGCACGACGTGCTGTGCGCGCCGCCAGGCGCAACCTGGGAAAACCTTCCCACGGGGGCCCGCGTTGGCACTGGGTCGCCCCGGCGAGCAGCCCAACTGCGTGCGCTGCGCCCGGACATCGAACCGGTAGACATTCGGGGAAATGTTGACACCCGGCTGTCACGTGCGCTTGGCGCGGAGGCGGACCTAGACGCTGTCGTACTCGCACGTGCCGGCTTGGCGCGCCTGGGACGCCTCGATGCGGTGTCGTCGGTGTTCGATGCTGCCGACATGACACCGGCCCCTGGACAAGGAGCCCTGGCAATCGAGGCGAGCGATGCCGCCTTGGCCGGCATGTCGCTGGCCACCGCCCTAGCCGCCCTCGACGACGAGCCGACCCACCTGGCAGTCACCGCCGAACGCGCCCTGCTGGAGCGTCTGGGCGCCGGTTGCGCTGCCCCAGTTGGCGCGCTAGGCACCCTGAGCGGCACCACCTTGAGCCTTCAGTCCGTCGTCGCCAGCTTGGACGGATCGCGCCGCCTGGTGCGGGCAGCGGGCGTCACGTTGACCGATTCCGATAGGCAAGCCGCGGCCAGGCAACTTGGCATCGATCTGGCTGAGACTCTGTTGAGTGACGGGGCTGCTGACGTGGCTCCGCTTGGGATGTGAACCATGGCAGACAGCTTGGCGGGCCGGACGGTTCTGATCGCCCGCGACCCGAGCCGGGCCGAAGGACTGCGGGCACGGCTTGAGGCGCTGGGCGCAGCCGTAATAGTCTCCCCCGTCACCGCCACAATGGCTGGTGACGAGGACGAGCTGGACGCCGTCACCGCCGCCTTGCCGAGCTTTGATTGGGTAGTTGTTGCCAGCGTCAACGCCGTCAATGCATTGCGCGACGCAGCGCAGCGGGCATCCGTAGACCTGACTGAGGTCCCGACGAGCTGGGCAGCGGTGGGGCCAACGACTGCCTCTGCGCTGGATGCCCTTGGTATCACAGTGGCCATTGTGCCGGAAGACCACTCCGCTGCAGGGCTTGTGGCGGAACTGGCAAAAACCGCCACACCAGGCCAGCGTGCCCTCCTTCCCCAAGGCGATCTGGCCGCCCCTACCATGGCGGAAGGCCTCCAGGCTGCGGGCTTTGGAGTCACCGCCGTGACGGCCTATCGCACCGTCCCGGAGATGCTCGACCCAGGCACCACCGAGGCCTGGGCAGCCGGCACAATCGATGCCGCCGTGATCGCCGCGTCCAGCGCGGCCAGACAAGTTGCCGCCCAGGTGGACGTCAAGATCCCCGTCGCAATTGTTGCAATCGGCAACTCGACTGCCAAGACCGCCCGCGAGTGCGGCTTCATGTCGGTAGTTGTCGCAGATGATTCGACCGACGATGCGTTAGCCGATGCCGTCTACAAAGCTGCGGCTGATAATCTGTTGCAATGAATTCTTTGCCAATTGGCACCCCGCGCCCTCGTCGCCTGCGCACCACCGCGTCAATGCGCCGTCTCGTCGCCGAGACGCGCCTGCACCCCGCCAACCTCGTCTTACCGATGTTCGTCAAAGAGGGCCTCAGCGAGCCCAAGCCGATTGCGTCCATGCCGGGTGTCGTTCAGCACACCCTGGCGTCGCTGGCCGACGCCATCGGCGATGCCACGCACGCCGGAGTTGGTGGCGTCATGCTGTTTGGCATTCCGGCCCACCGCGACGCTACCGGCACGGCCGGCGACGCGCCGGATGGCATCCTGCAGCAGGCCCTGACGGTGGCCCGGGAGACCGTCGACAAGGCGGCGACTGGGCTGACCCGTCCCGTCGTGATGACTGACACCTGTTTGGACGAGTTCACCGATCACGGTCACTGCGGCGTCCTGACGGCAGACGGACGGGTGGACAACGACGCCACCCTTGAGCGCTACGCATCAATGGCGGTCGCCCAGGCCCGAGCCGGTGCCGAGGTCGTCGGGCCGTCGGGCATGATGGACGGCCAGGTCGGCGCCATCCGGGCCGCGCTCGACGAGGCCGGGTTCACCGACACAGCCATACTGGCCTATGCCGTCAAGTACGCGTCCGCCCTTTTCGGGCCGTTCCGTGAGGCCGTCGACTCGACCCTCAAGGGCGACCGGCGCACCTATCAGATGGATCCGGCAAACGGCCGCGAAGGCCTGCGCGAGGTTGATCTTGACCTGGCGGAAGGCGCCGACATGGTGATGGTCAAGCCAGCCGGGTCATACCTGGA
Organism: Propionibacteriaceae bacterium; assembly: GCA_009781145.1. GTDB lineage: Bacteria > Actinomycetota > Actinomycetes > Propionibacteriales > Propionibacteriaceae > WRGV01. The sequence continues at coordinate 7,005 of WQYR01000004.1, forward strand.
CGTTCTGGCCGCCGTCGCCGACCGCAGCGATGTGCCAGTGGCCGCCTACCAGGTTTCGGGCGAGTACGCGATGGTCGAGGCTGCCGCAGCCAACGGCTGGATCGACCGCAAGGCCGCCGTGCTAGAAACCGTCCTGGGCATCAGACGGGCCGGCGCCGACATCGTCTTGACCTATTGGGCCACAGAAATCGCCCACTGGATCAACTGAACGTCATCCTGCACAAGGTGCCGATAGCAGTCACCCACCTTTTCGTCATCCTGCGCGGAGCGAGCGAAGCGAGTGGGAGTCGCAGGATCTTTCTAGGCGAGGCAGAAAACCGGGCCAGATCCTGCGACTACACTCTGTTTCGCGCAGGATGACGGAAAAAGAAGGCGTTTCGCGATGACGGAAAAAGAAGGAGCCTCGCAGGATGACCCGGAATAGCCGTTACGGCCTGCGGTGCTCGACGCGTCTTACCGCCCAACTGCACATGATGCCGAAACCGATGATCATGGCCACCAACCAAGCTAGGGCTATCAGCGTCGCCGTCCCGTCGACCTGGCCGGATTGCGCCGCCCGCAGCGAGTTGATGATCGGCGTCATCGGCTGGTGATCGGCGAACCAGCGCAAGCCCGCCTTCATGGTACTGGTGGGCGCGAAACCTGACGAGACGAACATCAACCCCATGACGACATAGGCGAAGACACCCGCGCCCTCACTGGATTGGGCGGCCATGCCGAAAGCGACACCCATGATGCCGAAGGCAACCAACGCGACTAGCACGACTCCGGCCATGACACCAAACCCCGCCCACCCTGGATGCGGGCGGTATCCGCAAAGCAGCGCAACGGCGAAGATGACGACAACCGAGACGGCGTTGATAATGACCGATGAAACGATATGCCCTCCGATCATGGACACACGGGCGATCGGCATCGTCCGAAACCGGTCATACATGCCCAAGGTGACATCCTGGTTGGTTCGAAAGCCCGTGTACGACACGCCCGAAGCGATGGCGAAAAGTAGCACGACGGGCACAACGTAATCGACATAGCGGATGCTCGGATCGCCGGTGTTCATGGCGCCGCCCAACACGAACACGAAGGCGAGCATGATCATTATCGGCATGATCAGAATCGTGATGATCGTGTCGATTGAGCGAATGTTGTGCTTCAGCATCCGGGTGGTCAGCGTCCAGGTGTCTGGCACCAGCGTGATGGCGCTCATTTCGCGTCCCCTTCCGTTAGCTGCAGGAAGGCGCTCTCCAGGTCGGGTGACCCGGCCGCGTCGAGTATCGCCTGATGGTCGCCCTCGACGGCGATCACTCCATCGATCAGGACGCCGATGAGGTCGGCCAGTTGGGTCGCCTCGTCCATGTATTGCGTTGTCAGCATTATCGTGCGGCCCTGGGTGGCCAGGTCCTTGATGGCGGCCCAGACTTCCCGCCGTCCTGACGGGTCGAGCCCCGTCGTCGGCTCGTCAAGAAAGACGACCTGGGGGTCGCCGATCAGGCTCATGGCAATGTCGAGGCGGCGCTTCATGCCTCCCGAGTATGTTCCGACTGGCTTGGCGGCGGCGTCAGCCAGGTTGAACCGCTCAAGCAGTTCGTCGGCCAGGGCGCCTGGATGCTTGACGTGGCGCAGCCGGGCGATCAGCACCAGGTTCTCCTTGCCAGTCAATATCGTGTCGACGCAAACGCTCTGACCCGTCACCGTGATGGCCTGCCGCACCTGCGCCGCCTGCTTGACGACATCGAATCCCGCCACCAACGCCCGCCCCGAATCGGGCTTTTGCAGGGTCGTCAGAATGGAGATTGTGGTGGTTTTTCCCGCCCCGTTGGCCCCCAGCAGTGCGTAGACAACACCCTGGGGGACGGCAAGGTCGAGGCCGCGCAGCACATGGTTGTCGCCGAACGATTTGTGCAGCCCCGCGATCTGGACCGCTGGTATGTCTTGGTTCATATCGCCTCCTCACCTGCCGAAATGCTGGGCAACGCGGTCGTTCAGTTGCTGGCTCATCTTTCCGGCCCAGGTTTGCGCTTGGATCGCCGTCATGACGTCGCGGGCGAAGCCTGCCACGTCGTCCCCCGTTACCTCAAGGACGGGACGGTGCGCCGCCACTCCCTCCTCGAATAGCTCAAGAATGGCCTGCAGCACCGTCACAGACTGGGCGTCCATGGCGACGTTGAACAGAAACTTTTGGATCTGCTCCATGACGAAGCGATAGTCGTCGGGCAGCGACTCGACCCGCGCCCGGTAACCGCGCCAGGCCTGCTTTGAGACTTTTGTGTCCTTGTAGAAGCCTCGAATCTTGTCAATCATTGCCGTTCTCCTTGATGTCTTGAAGGCGTGTCGAGATGAACTCCCAGCGTTGCCAAAAGCCCTCCAGCGCGGCCTCGCCGGCGGTGTTCAGCGTGTAGACCTTGCGCGGCGGCCCCACCTCTGAGCGTTGCTGCATGACTTCCACGCAGCCCTTCTTTTCCAGGCGCAACAGGATCGGGTACACCGTGCCTTCCGACACGGACGCGAACCCTGCCCCATTCAGCGCCCGGACGATCTCGTAGCCGTAAGTCGACCGGTGCCGCAAAATCTGCATGACCGCGCCCTCCAGCACTCCCTTGAGCAGTTCAGTAAGGTCGTCCATCTGTCACCTCCTTTGTCGTCATCCGGCGAGATTCTGCGACTTCGCGCAGAATGACGCGGCAGTTACCTCGTAACGCTTGGTACCAGTACAGCGTATCACCAGGTACCGCCTGGCTCGCCGACTGCCGGCGAAAAAGGCTCACCGTGTTATCTGCAACGAGTTGGTTCCCCTGGCTGACCGGTTTCCGGACGACGCGGAGATCAATACGGAGCTCGCCAAGGCGTGGTACAACCTGGCCCTCAACTTGAAAGCGAATAAAGCCGGCCGCGTCATTGACGGCGAGTTGGCGCCTTTTGCCGCCCGGTTCCCCGATGACCAAGAAATCAACGGATGGCTGGCCACCGCCCTGTTTAATCTGTTGGTCGACCTGCCGATTGACCAGGCCCACCGGTGGGTCAACGAGTTGGCGTCCGTGGCTGCCCGATTCCCGCAGAACGAGGGCATCAACCTGGAGTTGGCCAAGGCGCTGTACAACATGATTGTTGATCTGCCACCCGATCAGGGCGGCCAGATCTTCAACCAGCACCTGGCGCCCCTGGCGGCCCAGTTCCCCGACGATGCCAAGATCAATCTGATAACTGCTCAAGCAATCGTCCGCCTCGCCCAAACCCTGCCCCATCAACCCGCTCGTAACTTCATCAACAGCGCGCTATCACCGCTGACGGCACGTTTTCCACGCGACGCCGCCATCAACTGTGAACTGGCGAAGGCGGTCGTCAACTTGGCCCTCGATAGGCCGCCGGATCAGGCTCGCGTCATCATCGACGACGTCCTGAAGCCACTGGCCGCGCGGTTCCCGGATGATCCGGAGATAAACCTGCGACTCGTCAAAGGTCTCTACAACATGACGGTTGACATGCCCTCAGATCAGGCGAAACTGGTTGTTGATCATGAAATGGCCCCACTGGCGGCCCGCTTCCCTAATAACTCTGAGATGAAGGCCTTCCTCGATCTGCAGTGATGGACATCGCCCAGCTACAGGGCTTTTGGCACCTGCCGTCGCGTCGGTTACTAAGATGACGGGCAGCAAACATCCAATCAGGAGGAACTGTGAAGGGCTTTAAAGAATTTCTCATGCGGGGCAACGTCGTTTCACTGGCCGTGGCGGTCATCGTTGGCACCGCATTCACTGCCGTGGTGACGGCTTTCAGCAAGCTCATCATGAGCATCATCGGCTTGGTTTTCGGCGAGCCGAACTTTGACGGGTTGAACATCGGGCCAGTCAACATCGGGGTATTCATCACAGCCGTCATCAACTTCCTTCTGATTGCTGCCGTCGTTTACTTCCTGATCGTCAAGCCGATGGCCATGCTGGAGGCCCGCAAACCCAAGCCGGCCGACGAGCCCGTCCCGCCAACAACCGAAGAACTGCTGACGCAGATCCGCGATCTGTTGGCGAAGGACGGCTAGTCGGGCACACTTCAGGCGGTCGTCACCGCGATCTTGCGCGGCTTGGCCTCTTCGGCCACGGGGATCGTCAGCGTCAACACACCGTCGGTGTAGTTGGCTTCGATCTTGCCAAGATCAAGGCCCGAGCCAAGCGAGATCTGGCGAGCATAGGTGCCGAAGCTGCGCTCGCGGCTGACCCAGCCGCTCTTCTCGGCGGTGTCGTCCACCACCTCGGCAGCGCGCTCGGCGCGCACCGTCAACGTGCGGTCGTCCACGTCGATGTCGATCGACTTCGGGTCGACGCCGGGCAGGTCCATCTTGACGACGAAAGTGTCACCATTGCGGAAAAGATCCATCGGCATGCGGGTGTCCGACACAGTGCGTGAGACCGACGTAAACAAACGGTCGAGATCCTTGAACGGGTTATATGGCGTAGTCATCTTGAGATTCATCTCCTCTAATCAGGGTGGCGCTGGTTTGCGCTCACGAGATTCAACCAGTCGCATGGGTCGGATATTCCCAAGTTGAGTGTACTAGACTCAACTTGCTCAAAACGTGCTTGGGCCGCAGACGCTGCTACATTTGGGACCACGACACATTCGGGCGAAGCAACGCAAAGGATGGTTTCACTATGGTTTGTCATTTTGGCCACAAATGGAGCGAATGTATGTGCGACAAGTGCGGCATGATCCGCGACACGGGCCACGTCTGGGATGGTTGCGTTTGCAGCAAGTGCGGGTCAAAGAGCCATGACGAGTCCGCGCACGATTGGGAGTTTCTCGAAAGGGCAAGCCGCGACTCAACCCCATTTGACGCGTGGTATGGCGGTCATTTCGTTAGTGTGACGCCGGTTAGAAGCGAAGATACTTTCCTCTGCCGCAAATGCGGCATGAAAAAGGTCGAATGGAACGAACGGGACGACATGGGCGGCGTCCTTAGCGGTGTCGAGCTGGACTGACGCATCAGCGTGGACGCGCATCGCAGGCCAAACGTTGAGCGTTCCAGACTCACCTTTTGCCCAACTTCCCTAGGCTAGAATGGGGGGACGGAAAGGCGAGCATGGCAACAAAACCGACCATCACCCCTGGCAGCGGCCGGGCTCTGGTGCCTTCCGACCGCGCACGAGCGGCCATTGTCGGCCACCTTCGCGCCAAGAGTGGCACCATCGCCACTGCCATTGTCCACGCCATCGGCGAAGACCACCCCTGGTACTCCGACCTCGACGCAGACTCGCGCAGTTGGATATCGATGATCGTCAGTGCCGCCGTCGACAACTTCGCCACCTGGTTCGATGACGACACGGACGAAGACGTCACCCCTGCCTCGATATTCGCCGTCGCGCCGCGCTCCATGACGCGGCAACTGACGCTCGGCCAAACCGTCGACCTCGTGCGCACTTCCATCACCGCCATCGAGCGTCAGATCGACGAGTTGATGCCTAAGCCCGACCGCGGCCCGCTGCAGACGTCCCTTCTGTACTACTCAAGGCAGGCGGCCTTCGCGGCCGCCGAGGTATACGCCTGGGCAGCCGAATCGCGCGGCTCCTGGGACGAGCACGTCGAATCGCGCATCGTCGACGCGCTTATGCGCGACCAGATCGACGAGGACATGCTGTCACGGGCCTCAACCTTGGGCTGGCCCGCGTCCATGCCGGTGGTTGTCATGGTTGGCGCACGACCTCGCGCCAAGGATCATCCCGCCGCGGTCGATGCGCTTCATCAGTGCGCCGAAGGCATCGAACAACAGGCACTCGGCGCCGTCCAAGGCGAGCATCTGGTTGCGGTCGTCAGCACCGGAAATGACGCTGACAGCACCGGGGGCGTCAGGTTGGCCAAGCAATTGCAGAATTGTTTCGGCCCCGGCCCGATCGTCGTCGGGCCTGTCGTAGCAGGCCTTTCCGAGGCGCACATTTCGGCGGTGGATGCTGCCTCGGGGGCGGCCGTGGTGAATGCCTGGCCTGAACACCCAGTCATCGTCACAGCAGACAGTTTGTTGCCAGAACGCGCCTTGGCCGGAAACCCGGCGGCCCAGCAGGCTCTGGTCGGCGTGTACCGGCAACTGGCGGACGCAGGGTCCGATCTGCTGGAAACCTGCGCCGGCTTCCTCGACCACTCCGGCAGCATTGAGGCCACGGCGAGGGACATGTTCATTCACCCGAACACCGTGCGCTATCGCCTGAAGCGCATTCAGGAAGTGACGGACTACTCCCCCGCCAACGCCCGGGACGCCTTCTTGCTGCGCCTGGCCCTCACTCTGGGGCGCCTGGCGGCATAGGTCGCGGCCCGAAAATGGCCGTGCCGATTCGGACGATCGTCGAGCCCTCCTCGATGGCCCACTCGAAATCGCCCGACATGCCCATCGACAGTTCAGTCCAAGGCTCACCTGACGCGTCGCGCAACTGTGTCTGCACGTCACGTAGGCGCCTGAAGCACGCCCGCACAGCAGTCTCGTCCGGGCTGTTCACGGCCACCGTCATGAGCCCCTGCGGACGCAGGGACGAGAAAGGCCTCAAGCCCCGTGCCAGCGCCAAAGCATCGTCAGGCGCCACCCCATGCTTGGCCGCTTCACCCGAGGTGTTCACCTCGATTAGGACAGCCATGCCCCGCCCCAGCGCCTGCAGGCGGCGGTCAAGGGCCTCCGCGGTGCGCAGTGCGTCCAACGCCTGGAACTGACTGGCGAACTCCGCCACCAACCCGGCTTTGTTGGTCTGCAATGGCCCGATCAACACCCACTTGAGGCCGCGGCCGTCAAGCTCGCGCGCCTTGGTCGCCATCTCCTGAGGACGGTTTTCGGCGAACCGCACTATTCCACTGCCGGCCGCCACTGCGGCGACGGCGTCAGCCGTTCGGGTTTTCGACACTGGCAGCAGCGATACCTCGAACGGGTCCCGTCCGACGCGGCGCGCGGCCGCCGCCACGCGCCGTTGAATGGCGTCAACGCGCGTCGCCAGAGCGGACGCATCCGTCATGGCCATCGGGCCGCCAAAGAGACGACGCCCAGCCCGGCAATCAACGCAAAAAGAAGCGCCACCCCGGCCAGGCGCTCGGTGATCTCAGACAACTCCTCGACGTACCCGACGTCCTGGGCGATGGTTTGGTACACCGCTGAAAGATCAGACACCGACGACGCGGCGAACTTTTTGCCGCCGGACGCCTTGGCGATGTTCGACAGTTCGGCATGATTGACCGGCACCCTTTGTCGCTGGCCATTTTCGATGATGTAGCCGTTGTCCGTGCCATAGGCGATCGTGTAGATGGGCACGCCCCGCTGCCCCGCCAGTTCGGCGGCCCCTGCCGATGGTTTGCCAGTGTTGGTCGACCCGTCCGACAGCAGCACGATGGCCCCTGGTGCCGGATCGTCCGGGTGCTGCGGGTCGGGCGGTGCCAGCTCCAACGCGCGCAGCGACGTGTAGATACCCTCACCGATAGCGGTGGACGGCTGCAACTGAAGCGAGTCGATGGCCCGCTTCGCGGCGCCTCGATCGGTACTGGGAGCCATGACGATGTTGGCCGTTGCCGCGAAACTGACCACGGCAAGGTTGAATGTCGCGGGCAGCAAGTCGACGAAACTGGATGCCGCCGCCTTCTCGGCGTCGATTCGGGTGGGCGCCACGTCGGTCGCCGACATGGATATCGACACGTCGATGGCGATGACGATGGTGGCACGATCCTTCGGCACGTTCACCATGGCGGCGGGCTGGGCGTAGGCCAACACCAACGCGGCCAGCGAAAGCAACGAAGCGACCACCGAAAAGTGCCGCTTCCAGGCCGATTCGACGGGCAGCAACCGCGTCAGCCGACGGGCTCCGGTTGGGTTGCGCAGCCGCAACGACAACCCCGCATAGACAATCGCGATCGCTGGCACGAGCAGCAGCCACCAGAGCCTTTGCGGGCTCATGAATGAAAGGACCATCGCTACCATTTACGGCCACCTCGCTGCCATCGATACCGCTCCGAGTGCTGCCACCACGGCAAAGGCCAGGGCGTACAGCGCCCAGCGTGCCGTCACCTCTTTGTTGACGTCGTCGTAACCGACTTCGCTCTTCAACTGGTTGTAGACGTTGTTGATCTGGCTTACAGACGCGGCGTCATAGGCTTTCCCGCCGGTGACTTGGGCTATCTGGTTGAGTGTGGCCTTGTCTGGCGCCACGTTCGCCCGCTGCCCGTCGATGTCGACGTAGCCGTTGGCCGTACCGTAGGCGATGGTAAAGATAGGCACCTTCTTGGCGGCCGCGTTGTTGGCGGCCTCCATCGTGTCGAACCCCTTGGTGCTGGTGCCGTCCGACAGCAGGATCATCAGGGCCGGTGCCGACCGGCCACTGGCATCAGGCGGAGCCTGCGCGATGGTGACCAGACCAACGGTGATGGCGTCCCCGATGGCTGTGCCGTTCTCGGTAGTCAAAGAATCGATTGACCGTAGCACCATACCGCGGTCGGTCGACGGCGGCCCGTACGACGAAGGCGAGCCCGCAAGCGACACCACCGAGACGTTGTATTGCGGCGGCAGTTGGTTGACGAAGTCGGTGGCTGCCGCCTTGGCGGCGTCCAAGCGGTTGGGCGAAATGTCGGTGGCCGACATCGACATCGAGTTGTCGATCAGAAGCACGATGGTGGCCCGCTCGCGTGGCACCTTTTCAACACCCGCCGGACGTGCCCATGCCCCAGATATCAACACCAGCGAACACAGCGCCATGGCCACGGTGACGTGACGCCGCCACTGGCTCTGCTTCGGCAGGACGGCCGCGAGCACTCCCGTGTTGGTGTACCGGATGCCCGAGCGCTTCGACAGGTGCAGACCCACGATGTAAAGCGCAATCAGCAGCGGCAAGGCTAGCAGCGCCCAAAGGCGCCCGGGGGCGAAGAATTCGAATGGGCCAACCGGTGTCGCAATCATTTGGCCACCCCCTGCGGAGGGACGTGCAACACGGTGGCGGTGCGTCGATAGGCCAGGACGAACCGGGCGATATCCTGAACCCAATCACGGTCGGTCCTAAGCTGGATGTGGCCGACGCCGGTGCGGCGCATCGCGGCGGCGATGCGCGCCCGCTGCTGGGCCGAGGCCTTGTCTACCAGGGCACGCGCCTTCGAGTCGGACGTGTTGACATACCGCTCAAAGTTGGTCTCCGGGTCTTTGATCAGCAGTTCGCCGACATCTGGGAACTCCATCTCGGCGGCGTCTATGACCTCCACGCAAAGCACCTGGTTTCGCACTGTCAGGCGACGTAGCTGCCGTTCCCACTCGGTGGGGACGCCCGGGTCGACGACCTCGTCGCCGGGGGTCAAGAAATCGGAGACAACCACGCGCAACCCGCGCCGGCGCTGCGTGCGGTTCATCTGCTCGATGCCGTCAGCCAGGGTCAGGTTGCCGGGCGCATGGTCGGGCACGATGGGCTCTTCCAGCATCTTCCCGAGCAGCCCGTACAGGGCGTTGCGCCCGGCCAGGGCGGGCAGGCGCTTTATGGCGTCCGGGCGCAGAATCATGCCGCCGAAACGGTCACCCACCTTTTGAGAAACAAAGCCGATGGTGGCGATTGCCGCGATACCCAAGTCTCGTTTTGTCACGCCGGCAGTGCCCCAGTTCATGGACGGGGTGACATCAAGCAGCGCCCACACCTCCAGTTCGCGGTCGGCCACGGAATCACGCACATGTGGCACTGTGGCGCGGGCGGTGACGGCCCAGTCCATTCGGCGTACATCGTCCTGGCCCGGCACATAGATTCTGGCGTCGCCAGGCTCGGTACCGGGGCCTGGCACGAGCCCCAGATGGTCGCCCTGAAGGAAACCTTCCAGGCGGCGAACAATCGTCAGTTCCAGGCGGCGCATGGCCGCCTCGGGGGCCAGTTTGCGCAACGCTATGGTCTGTTGCTTCGGCGCCTCCAACAGGGTTGAGGTAACCGCATCGCCATCGTTCTCGGACGGCGGTGCGAATTCCGGCAGCACCTGAGTCATGGCCATAGACGACCTGCTAACCGCGCGGCTGGTTGGCGTTCCAGACGGGCGTCGGCGCAGGCACCATTGCCAAAATTCGGTCGATCACCTGGGATGCTGGAATGTTGTCAGCGATGGCGTCGAAACTGAGAGTCACGCGGTGCGCCATGACGTCTTGGGCGACTGCCTGAACGTCTGACGGCAGCACATAGTCGCGGCCGTGGATCAACGCCAGCGCGCGGGACGCGGACGTCAGGCCCAGCGTGGCACGCGACGAGGCGCCAATCGAGATGACCTTGTCAAGGTCGGGCATGCCAAAATCCACCGGATTACGGGTGGCCATAACCAGGCGAACGATGTACTCGGCCACCAGGTTGTGGACGAAAATGTTCGACGCCATGTCCTGCAATTGAAGCGTCTTCTTGGGGTCGAGCACCGGGTCCGGCACAGGCGCCTTGATCGACATGCGGCGCAGGATCTCGAACTCCTCATTGCCCTTCGGGTAGGGCACGTCCACCTTCAACAGGAAGCGGTCCCGCTGGGCTTCTGGCAGCGGGTAGACACCCTCGGATTCGACGGGGTTCTCTGTCGCGATGACAATGAACGGCTTGGCCATCGGGTATGTGGTGCCGCCGATAGACACCTGACCTTCGGCCATCACCTCAAGCATGGCGGCTTGCACCTTGGCGGGGGCGCGGTTCACCTCGTCCGCCAGGACGAAATTGACGAACACTGGCCCGAGTTCCACGTCGAACGTCTCTTTCGCCATCGAGTAGATTCGGGTGCCAACAATGTCGGACGGCACCAAGTCGGGCGTGAACTGGATGCGGGCGAAGTTGCCACCGACCACGGTGGCGAAACTGCGCACGGCCAACGTCTTGGCTGTGCCCGGCACGCCTTCCAGCAGAACATGGCCCTTGGCCAGCAGACCAACCATCAACTGCTCGACAAGGTGCTCCTGGCCGACGATGACCCGCTGCACCTGCGCCAAGGCTTTGCCGAGTAACTCGGCCGCGTCCTTGACGCTCATCGCCTTCGCGTCATGGCTGCTGTGCTCGGTGGGGACGGGATCGGTATCCGTCGGGGTTGTGCTCACGATGCCTGGCTTTCTGTGCTTGTGAGTAATACATGTTACCGTGCCGAGGGCTTTCCAACCGCCGCGTCCGCCCCTGCACAGCAAACGATCCAGCTCCCACAGCTATCGCACAGGCCCACCAAACCGCATACCGATGGGCCAAAAGCCCCTTGCCTGTAAAGTTGGTAACGATGTCCGACATTGAAATCCATCCGTCCGCCACCGGTGAGCCGTTCCCGCCGCCACCGTACGGGGCTGCGCTGCTGCCTGACGACCCGCCGCGGATCGGTGACTTCTGGCTGGACGGACGCCTGGCGGCGCGCGCCAGCGGCATCGCCTTCCTGGCCCACGAGGCCGCGCCGCAGCCCAAGCCGGGTGCCCAGTCCATCAAGAGCGACGAACCGGCTCCCGTCATGTTGATCGTCCTCAGCCAAGGGGCCACCGACGACGCAGCAGCACGCGACAGGCTGGCCGGCGAAGTCAACAAGATGCATGCCGACACAGTCATAGCACGCGGCGGCACCAACCAAGACGACGGACGCCTTGCCGACAAATACCGTGCGGAGTCGGACGAACCCGTCCCCACCAGCGACGTGCCGACAGCACCCTGGGTGGCACTGGCCTACGACGGCACGATCGACGCCATCGCCGAAGCCGACCGGGTGCTGCGCAGCGTCGACCTGTCGAGCACCCCACCGCTGGGAACGATGAGCGGCCCCAACTTCCAGTTGCCGTGGATCACCCAAACCAAGCCTGGCAACTGGCGGCGCTGGCCACTGCCATGGGGTGGACGGACGGACAGAGCAAGCTGGGTGTCTGTGCTGGTGTCATGGCTGTTAATGCTTGCCTTGGCCGCGATAGCGCTGCTGATCGTCGTGCTGCTGTTTCAGAACCCTCCTCCACCCTCCGGCGGCAGTGGTGGCGGCGACAGCTCGGCCACGTCGTCCTCGTCTGCCGAAGGGTCTGGCAGTGGCTCGCCGTCGGACAGCGGTTCGGGCTCAGGGTCTGGCAGCGGTTCGCCGACGGACAGTGGAACCGAATCCGGTTCGCCGTCCGAAAGTGACAGTGGTGGGCACGACTCGCCCACCCAGTCGGCCTCGATGATGTCGCCAACAACAGGGACAGGCTCAATGGGCCAGCCCAGCATCAACCCAGACCTGTGGCTGGGCACCGGCCACTAGCCGATCAGACTTGCCTGTGCCGCAGCCCGTAGTTGGCACACCATCTGATCAGGGTCGTCAGCGCGGAAGACCGCAGACCCTGCCACGAAGGTGTCGGCGCCAGCCTCGACACACCGCCCAATCGTCTCCAGCGACACTCCCCCATCCATCTGCAGCCAAACCTCGCGCGACCCAGCCGCAATCATTCGGCGCAGCGCGGCGACCTTGGGCAGAACCAAATCAAGGAAAGGCTGTGCGCCAAACCCAGGCTCCACGCTCATCACCAAAACCACATCGACCTCACCGAGAATGCCCGCAACCATTTCGGCGCTGGTCGCCGGGTTGAGGGCGACACCGACCCTGGCTCCCCTGGCTCTCAGTTCCTGGGCAAGCCGCACGGGTGCGCGCGCCGCCTCGATGTGGAAGGTGACGGATTGAGCCCCGGCCTCTGCGTAGGCCGGTGCCCACCGATCAGGGTCCTCAATCATCAGATGCACATCAAGCGGCGCCGACGTGGCCCCGCTCAACGCCTGCACGACGGAAAGGCCGAAGGTCAGGTTCGGGACGAAATGATTGTCCATGACGTCGAGATGAATGGCGTCCGCAGAGGGTATGCGCGCAATCTCGTCCCGCAAGCGGGTGAAGTCAGCGTTGAGGATACTCGGAGTGATTCTGATCATGTCTTACGCCACCGCCTTCTTGACTTCATCCACCACCCGTTCGGCAGTGATGCAGAAGTTTGTGTAAAGGACGGACGCGGAGGCCGATGCCCCGAAATGGTCAACACCAATTTTCACGCCCGCCTCGCCGATGATCTCACTCCAGCCGTAAGTCACGCCCGCCTCAATGGACACCTTGATTGCATCCTTCGGCAGCAACTCTTCTTTGTACGACGCCGGCTGGGCGGCGTACCACTCAAGACATGGGGCCGCGACCACACGAGTGGGTATGCCGTCCGCTTCCAAGGCGGCGCGCGCCTGGACGGCAATCTCCACCTCGGAGCCGGTGGCAACAATCACGGCCTTCGGCGGCGTCGTGCTGGAGTCAAAAAGGGTGTAGGCCCCCTTGCTCATCTCGGCCACGTCGGCGGCACCCGCGCCTGTGCGGTCGAAGGTCGTCAGGTCCTGACGACTGAGAATCAGGGCAACGGGGTGATCGGTGATTCCAAGAATCAGCCTCCACGCTTCGCCGACCTCGTTGGCGTCGCTGGGACGGATGACATCGAGTCCGGGAATCACGCGAAGTGCCGCGACGTGCTCAACCGGCTGGTGAGTTGGCCCGTCCTCACCAACGCCGATTGAATCGTGCGTGAAGACGAACACCGAAGGAATCTTGGACAAAGCCGCGACCCTGATCGGTGGGCGCATGTAGTCGGCAAAGACGAGGAATGTTCCGCCGTATGCCCTTGTCAACCCAGAATTGATGGCATTGAGTATCCCGCCCATGGCGTGCTCGCGGATGCCGAAGTGGATGGTGCGGCCATTGGGGGCAGGTGCCCAGTCCTTGCTGGCACGGCTGGCGGGAAGGAAAGACGGCTGCCCTTCCATGGTGGTGAGGTTGGAGCCGGCCAGATCAGCCGAGCCTCCCCACAACTCGGGCACGGCATCTGCGAGAGCCGTCAAAACCTCGCCCGAGGCTGCCCGCGTGGACTTCTTCCCCGCAGGGAACACCGGAATGCTGGCACCAAGGTCGACCGGTAGCTGGTGGGCAAGAACGCGATCGAGCAACCCCTTTCCCGTTGGGTTTCCGTCTGCCCAGGAGGCAAACCGCACATCCCAACCCGCGCGACAACCTCTAGCCCGGTTGTCAGCGTTGGCCCGCGTATGGGCGATCACCTCGGCGCCGACCTCAAAGCTCTTCTCAGGGTCGAAACCCAGTCGGGCTTTCAAAGCCGCGACTTCTGCGGCACCGATCTTGGCCCCGTGCACCTTCTCTGAGCCTGCCATGGTTGGCAAGGGCCACCCGATGATCGTGGTGACTTTGATGAAACTTGGCTTGTCGGTGACGGCCTTGGCTGCCTCGATGGCGGCGAATAGTTCATCAATCTTCTCCTCGTAGCCGCTGCCGCCATTGGTGAAGTCGACCTGTTGGACATGCCACCCATAGGCGGCATACCGGGCACATACATCTTCGGTCAGGGCAATCACCGTATCGCCCTCAATGGTGATGTGGTTGTCGTCGTAAATTACGATCAGGTTCCCGAGCTCCTGGGTGGCGGCCAATGAACTTGCCTCGCTGGCAACGCCCTCCTGCATGTCCCCATCGCCCGCGATGCAGTAGACGAAATGGTCGAAGACCGACCGGCCCGGCTGCGAATCGGGATCGAACAGCTCGCGTTCCTTGCGGGCAGCCATGGCGAAGCCCACCGCGTTCGACACCCCAGCCCCCAACGGCCCGGTGGTGCATTCGACTCCTGGGGTGTGGCCCCGCTCGGGGTGCCCAGGCGTCAAGGACCCCCACGTCCGGAACTGGGCCAGATCCTCCAACTCGACGCCAAACCCGCCCATGAATAGCTGTATGTATTGCGTCAACGAGGAATGCCCAATCGATAGGACAAACCGGTCACGGCCGATCCAGGTGGGGTCACCCGGGTCGAGACTCATGACCTTCTGATACAGCAGGTAGGCAATCGGTGCCAACGAGATGGCCGTCCCGGGATGACCATTCCCGACCTTCTCGACGGCATCCGCCGCCAGCACGCGAGCAGTGTCAACTGCCCTTGTGTCCAGGTCATTCCAATCGAGTTGATTCATGATGACTCTTTACTTTCCGACGTGGCCGGAGCCGAATGAGCGGCGGCATCGAACACACTGCTAGTACGAATGTCGGCTTCGGTCAGCGTGCGCAGTTCGACGAGGCTGACCGGTCGTCCCAGGCCGACCAGACGGTTGGCGTGCCGCAGTCGGGCGCGCTCCAAAGCGTTGCGGACGCTGCGAGCGTTCGCGAACCGCGGCTGATTCACCCGGACCTCCAGGTATTCGGCGAAGGCGGCACGGGCGGCGTCATCGAAGACGTACTCGTCCTTGGCCAGCATCTTCTCGGCGATCTGGGCCAATTCGGCCGTGGAATAGTCGTCGAAGGCGATATGGTGGGCCACGCGCGAGGACAAACCCGGGTTTGCGGAGAAGAAAGTGTCCATGCGGTCGGGATAGCCCGCGAAAATCACGACCAGCGAACTGCGCTCGGACTCCATTTCGGCCAGAAGAATCTCAATGGCCTCTTGGCCGTAGTCCCGCTCGTTCTCAGCGCGATAAAGGTTGTAGGCCTCGTCGATGAACAGCACCCCACCGGCCGCCCGGGCGATGGCCTGCTTGGTCTTGGGTGCGGTGTGCCCGATAAACTGCCCGACCAGGTCGTCGCGCCCCACCATGTGGACGGTGGGCTTCGCTAGGTAGCCCAGGGCATGCAGGATCTGGGCCATTCGCAGCGCCACCGTGGTCTTGCCGGTGCCGGGACTGCCGGTGAAACTCATGTGCAGAGTCGGTCGACTGGCCGACAAACCAAACTGCGCCCGAGCCCTGTCGACCATCAGCAACGCGGCGATCTGGGCGATGCGCTTCTTGACGTTGGCTAGGCCAACCAGTTCGGCATCAATCTCGTCGAGAACCTCGCGGACGGCAACTGCGGCGGCGTCCTGCGCCAGATCGATCTTGGCGTCCTCAGCCAGGACGGCCTCGGATGTCGGGGACGGATTCCCGTCACCTGGGAGGCTACCAGGCGACGGATCCGTCCCCGGACGGTAGAGCTGGAACCCGGAGCTCATGAGCCGTAGCACGACCCGGAGGGCCGCTCCGTGGCGTACGAGTGCACCGAGTAACGCTGAACCCTTCCATCGGACTCAGTACGGTCGAGCCGGAAGCCGGGCTCCTCGGCCGGCCGCTGGACCAGGAAGCTCAGCGCCGTGGTCTGTCGACCCAGCCGAGCGTCGTAGGCCATCACCCGGACGTAGTGCCCGGGGAAGGTCGAGCGGCAATCGTTGATCTCGCGCAGCACGCCGTCCGGCTCTGTGAGATCGAACATGGGCAAGCCCCACATCTCCCAGTAGACGTTGCGCGGGTGTGGATCGTCGGAATGCTCGATCGATACCGGCCATCCCTGGTCAAGCGCGTACCGCACTTGGGCGGCGATCTCGTCGTCGGTCAGGTCGGGCAAATAGCTGAATGCTCCATGGCGAAGTCGCATTTTGGGTGCCTTTCTATCAAACACTCGCCGTCGGAATCGCGTCCGGGGCGTCGGTGGAGGTGTAGTCGAACGTGATCTCGCCCCAGGTCGCCAGGGCGGCTTCCAGCGGCTTGTTCCGGGACGCCGCGGCACGCAGCAGATCGGGGCCTTCCCGCATGATGTCCCGGCCTTCGTTGCGGGCCTTGATAATGGTTTCCAGCGCAACCCGATTTGCCTCGGCGCCGGCGGCGATGCCGAACGGGTGCCCGATCGTGCCGCCACCGAACTGCATGATCACGTCGTCACCAAACATGTTCACCAGTTGGTGCATTTGGCCTGCGTGGATACCGCCGCTCGCCACTGGCATAACGCCCGGCATGGACGCCCAGTCCTGGTCGAAGTAGATGCCGTGAGCCGGGTTGACCGGAATGTGGTCCTCGCGCAGTGTGTCGTAGAACCCGCGAGTGGTGGCCGGGTCGCCCTCCAGCTTGCCGACGACCGTGCCGGCATGGATGTGGTCGACGCCGATCAGCCGCGCCCACTTGGAGATGACACGGAAACTGACGCCGTGCGTCTTCTGCCGGGTGTAGGTTGAGTGGCCGGCGCGGTGCAGGTGTAGCAGCACCGAGTTCTTGCGAGCCCAGTTGGCCATCGACTGCATGGCGGTGTAGCCGATGGTCAGGTCGATCATGACGACCACCGAGCCGAGCTCCTTAGCGAATTCAGCCCGCTCGTACATGTCCTCCATCGTCCCCGCAGTGATGTTGAGGTAGTGGCCCTTCATCTCGCCGGTTTCCGCGACAGCGCGGTTCACGCCCTCCATGCAGTACAGGAACCGGTCGCGCCAACGCATGAACGGCTGGGAGTTGATGTTCTCGTCGTCCTTTGTGAAGTCCAGGCCTCCACGGCAGGCCTCGTACACCACCCGTCCGTAGTTGCGGGCAGATAGCCCCAACTTTGGCTTGATGGTGGCGCCGAGCATCGGCCGGCCGTACTTGTTGAGCATCTCGCGTTCCATCACGATGCCATGGGCAGGCCCCTGGAAGGTCTTGACATAGGCGACAGGAATCCGCATGTCCTCGAGCCGAAGCGCCTTGAGCGGCTTGAACCCGAACACGTTGCCAATGATTGACGAGGTCAGGTTGGCTATCGAGCCCTCTTCGAAAAGGTCAATGTCGTACGCCACGTAGGCCATGTATTCGCCTGGCCGGCCGGGCACGGGGTCGACCTGATAGGCGCGCGCCTGGTAATGCGTGTTGGCCGTCAGCCGGTCGGTCCAGACCACCGTCCAGGTGGCCGTTGACGATTCCCCAGCCACCGCCGCAGCGGCCTCAGTAGGGTCCACCCCGTCCTGCGGGGTGACCCTGAACACCGCTAGTACGTCGGTGTCCTTGGGAATGTAGTCGGGGTCGTAGTAGCCCATGCTGGCGTAGCTGTGTACGCCGGGGTCCCACCGGGCGGGGGTGGCGCCAGGGCCACCAACAGGATTGCTAGGAGTCATGGCACCAATGATGCTCTGCCACCGGCCCTGCTGGATACACTCAAAAGGGTGAATGGCCAGGTGAGGATTCACCGTCAGACCTCACCCACCCGGTTGCCCTTTTGGGGTGATGTCCGAGGCACCCAGCCAGGCCTACGTTGTGAGCATGACAAATCTACACGCCACCGCAGCCAGCTTGGCAGCCGACGGAAAAGGTATCCTAGCCGCCGACGAAAGCATCAAGACCATGTCCGCCCGCCTGGCCAAGGTCGGGGTTGAAGGCACTGAGACCAATCGCCGCGACTACCGCGAGTTGCTGCTCACCACCCCGGGCCTGTCGCAGTGGGTCGCTGGAATCATTCTTTGCGACGAGACGCTGCGACAGCTCACCGCCGACGGCACCCCCTTCCCGCAACGGGCGGCAGCTTTGGGGGTTCAGGCCGGCATCAAGGTGGACACCGGAACCACGACGCTGCCATTTTCGGACGGCGAGACGGTGACCCAAGGTCTGGATGGTCTGGCCGAACGACTGGCGGAGTACCGCGAGTTGGGGGCGACCTTCGCCAAGTGGCGCGCGGTGCTGCAGCCTGGCGCGTCCGACCGCGCCTTCTGGGCCAATGCCCACGCGTTGGCCCGGTACGCGGCGCTGTGCCAGGACGCCGGCATAGTCCCGATCGTCGAGCCCGAGGTGTTGATGGACGGCGGACACCCTATCGAGGCGTGCCAGGCGACCACGGCCGCAATGCTGAGCGCCACCTTCTCCGAGCTGGACCGGGCCGGTGTCGACCCCGCCGGTGTGGTCCTAAAGCCCAACATGGTGATCGCCGGCACGGCCGCGTCCAGCCAGTCAACCCCCAAGGATGTCGCCCGTCAAACGGTCGCGGTTTTGCGCGACAAGGTACCGGCCCAGGTGCCAAGCATTGCTTTCCTATCCGGGGGACAATCCAATGAGCGCGCCTGCGCCAACCTGGCGGAGATCAACCGACAGGCAAGTCAGGTCGGCGTCCCTTGGCGGTTGACGTTCTCCTTCGGGCGCGCGCTGGTCGACGATGCGCTGCGCACTTGGGCGGGTCAGCCCGGGCAGGTGGCGCAGGCGCAGCAAGCCCTGGCCGCCAACTGCTCCCGCGCATCGGCGGCTGCCCAAGGCCGAGACGAAGGGGTGGTGTGACGCCCATGTCTCGCCGAATGACACTGACCCGGTACACCATCGAGCAGGAGCACCAGCACCCCGAAGCCACCGGAGACTTTTCTGCCCTGCTGAATGCCGTGGCGACATCCGCAAAGATCATCTCGAACCGGGTGCGTTTGGGCGAGTTGGCCAGCTCGCTGGGCTCCCCAGTTGATGACGGCGCCAGGCTCAATCCCACCGGCGACACCCCCAAAGAGCTCGATCTGATCAGCAACGACATCGTCATCGGCGAGACCCAATGGGGCGGTCATTTGACCGGCATCCTCAGCGAGGAACTCGAGGATGTCCTCCCGATCCCCAATGCCTTCAAGCGGGGCAAGTACCTGCTGGCTATGGATCCGTTGGATGGGTCGTCCAACATTGACGTCAACATCTCTGTCGGCACGATCTTCTCCATTTTGCGCAGTCCGCGACCGGGCGAGGTGGCGACGGCCGAGGACTTCCTGCAGCCGGGCACTCAACAGGTGTGTGCCGGGTTCGTCCTCTACGGGCCCTCAACCATGCTGGTGCTGACAACCGGTAGCGGCGTGGACGGATTCACGCTGAACCCGGAAGTTGGCGAGTTCGAGCTGACCCATCCGGACATGCGGGTGCCCGAGAAAACCAGCGAGTTCGCGATCAACGCGAGCAACGAGCGCTTCTGGGAGGAACCGATCAAACGCTACGTCGCCGAAATGCTGGCCGGCAGCGCAGGCGCCAGGGAGCGCGACTTCAATATGCGTTGGATAGCCTCGCTTGTGGCTGAGACATACAGGATTCTGACCCGGGGCGGCGTGTTCCTCTACCCGACGGACACCAAGCAACCGGGCGTCAAGGGACGGCTGCGGTTGCTGTACGAGGCCAACCCGATCGCTTTCGTGATCGAGCAGGCCGGGGGCAAAGCCTCCACCGGAAGAGGCAGGATGCTTGAGGTTCAGCCCACCGCCATCCATGAAAAGGTCCCGTTGATCTTCGGTTCCCGCGAGGAGGTGGAGCGCATCGAGCAGTACCACGAGCAAACCACAGACGAGCCCCATTACGACACTTCCCTTTTCAATACCAGATCACTATTTCGGAGCTAACAATGTCACAAAAACACCCTGTCGTCGTGATCACCGGATCTTCCGGGGCCGGCACAACGTCCGTCTCACACGCGATGGAGCAGATCTTCCGTCGCGAACACATGACTCCCGTCATGGTGGAGGGCGACTCTTTTCACCGCTATAACCGCGTTGAGATGGCCGCCAAGATCGCGGCCGCCGATGCCGATGGCAACCACAACTTCTGCCACTTCTCGCCCGATGCGAACTTGATGACCGACCTTGAGCAGCTTTTCCTGAGCTACGGACAAACCGGTACGGGCCGGATTCGCCGGTACCTACACGATGCTGATGAAGCCCAGGCCTACGGGCAGTCGGCCGGGACGTTCACCGAATGGAGCGACATCCCTGAGGGCACAGACTTGCTGTTCTATGAAGGGTTGCACGGCGCCATCGTCACCGAGGACGTCAACATCGCCCAGTATGCGGATCTCAAGATCGGCGTGGTGCCAATCATCAACCTGGAGTGGATCCAGAAACTGCACCGGGACCGGAACGCTCGCGGATACTCCGACGAGGCTGTGGTACACACCATTCTGCGCCGGATGCCCGACTACGTGAACTACATCTGCCCCCAGTTCTCAGAAACGGATGTCAACTTCCAGCGAGTGCCCACCGTGGACACCTCCAATCCGTTCATCGCGCGCTACATACCATCGGCGGACGAGAGTTTCCTGGTGATCAGATTCCGTGACGCCCGCGGGATCGACTTCTCATACCTCCTGTCGATGCTCCATGATTCGTTCATGTCTCGGAAGAACACCATCGTGGTGCCTGGAGGGAAGATGGATCTGGCCATGCAGCTCGTCTTCACGCCACTGTTGCAACGGCTGATGGAACGCCGACGCCAGGTCGCCTGACCATTTCCGACGATCAGATCGGTACCGTCACCTCGATCGTGGTGCCTTCACCGGGGGCGGAACGGACCGAGAGTCGGCCATCGATAAGACGCGCCCTCTCCACCATTCCCGCCAACCCGTAATGCCCGGCGGCAGCACCTGCCGACAAACCGTCGCCGATGGGCGCCAGGAAGCCGTCCCCGTCGTCACTGATAGACAGCATCACCGAGGCGCCACGCTGCGCCAGTTGGATGGAAGCGCGCTGGGCGTGCGCATGCTTGACCACATTCTGGACGGCCTCCTGCGCGATGCGGAACAGCGATGTGGTCACCGCTGCCGGCAGTTGGACGTCATCGGCATCCACCTCGATATCAAGATTGGGGATGACCCGCGCCATGCTGGCCAAGCCCGCTGCGAGGCCAAGGTCGTCGATCACCGGGCTGTGCAGGCCGCTAATCGCCGCCCGCGTCTCGCCCATCGCCAGATCAGCCACCGCACGCGCGGCCGCAACCTGCTCGTAGGCGTAGCCGACATCGCCGTCGGCCAGCGCAGCGGCCGCAGCAGACAGGTGAAAGGTCAGCCCCGCGATGGCCTGGCTGACTCCGTCGTGAAGATCGGCCGCAACGCGACGACGCTCCGTCTCCTGAGCCCTCACCGTGGCCGCGACCAGACCGTCCCGGGCTGCGATCTGCGCGGCCTCAAACGCGGCTGCTGTATCCAACCCGATACGCAGCGCCAACAGATCGGCCGCCTGTTGACACAACGCCGTCTCACCCGGGGTGAATACTCGCCGCTGGTGCTGGTGCAGAGCCACCACAGCCACCACGGATCCCGACGGCAACCGTGCAGGGACGCACAGCCGGGACACCAACGCCCCGGGAGGAAGCCCCAGCAGCCGGCGATGAGCCGGGTTGCGAGGGTTGTCGTCGACCAAAGTCACCGGAATGGCCTCGGCTGCCACTCGGCCCACCACGCCGCTCCCGACCGGCATTCGGGCGTTACCGAGGTCAGTCAGGTGGGGCGGGTACCCGGATGTTGCCACGATCTCGCCTTCAGGCAGCACCTGCCAGATCAGCGCACCGTCGGCATGCCAACCCTCGGTGAACAACGCGGCCGCCTCGTCGAGCACGTCCGACAATGTGGGGACCCGTGTCAGCAGCTCCAACAGAGCAGCGAACTGACCGTCCCCCATTGGTTTCGGGTTCAATGGAAAAGACCTTCGCGCAGGGCGGCGGCGACGGCGGCAGCCCGGTCGTTGACGTCGAGCTTGCGGTACAGCCCACGTAGGTGCGTCTTGACTGTATCGTCGCTGACCACCAGCCGAGTGGCGATGCCCCTGTTCGACAGTCCGGCCACAAGCAGCGCCAGCACCTCGCTCTCACGCTGCGTCAGCCCCAACCTGGCCCCGGGCCAGAACTCCCCACTGGCGAGGTGCGCCGCGGCCGTCGCTACCCTGCCAGCCAGCAATGGGTCGATCACAATTTCCCCCGCATGCACATTCTCCAGGTGGCGGACCAGTTCCGGCCCGTCCGTGCGTTTCGTCAGGTAACCGGACGCGCCGGCCCGCAGCGCCTGGTACAGGTACTGCTCGTCGTCGTATACCGTCATGAACACAACCTTGACCGCAGGCGCAACTCGCAGTATCTCGGTGCAGACGTCCAGCCCCGATGTGGAGCGCAGCCGCATGTCGCACAAAACGATCTCAGGCGCGAGTGTCAGCACTGCCTGAATGGCCTCGCTCAACTCCCCCGCACTGCCCACCACCTCAACTTGGTCGGGAAAGCGTGAGAGCACGGCGGCCAGGCCAACACACACAATCTCATGGTCATCGACGAGCAGCACTCGCAATGGTTTATGATCCTGGTCAGTGAAAGGCATAGACAACAGGATAGTGGACCTCACAAGCCTTGAAACCCCACGGTCGTCTTAAGGTCACTAGTTCACCTCATGTTTCACCTGGACGGGTGGGCTGCCGCCCAATGGGCTGGGCTACGATCATAATGTGATGGATAAGGTTCTGCGGATGCAGATGGCCGACGCTCGGGCAGTTCGGCCGGTGATGCTGGCCGTCGGCGGCGACTCCGGATCGGGGAAAACGACGTTGACCCGTGGCGTGGTGGATGCGCTCGGCCCGGACCTTTGTGTCTCGGTGTGCCTCGACGATTATCACCGTTTTGACCGGGCCAGCCGCGCCAGGTTGGGTTTCACAGTCAGCCACCCCGACTGCAACTATCTGGATATCGCCGAGCAGCACCTGCAGATGCTGGCCACCGGCCAGCCTGTGCTAAAACCCGTCTACGACCACCGCACCGGCACTTTCGGCGGCATGGAGTACCTGCAGCCCCGTCCCTTTGTGATTGTGGAGGGCTTGTTCCCGTTGTTCAGCCCGCTGAGCCGCGCCTGCTTCGACATCAAGGTGATGCTTGACCCCCCGGAGGAACTGCGCCGGGCATGGAAGATTGCCCGAGACACCACCGAGCGCGGCTACACGGTCGAGCAAGTCCTTGACGACCTGGCCGCAAGGGAGGCCGATTCGGCCGAGTTCATCAGACCGCAGCGCCGCCATGCCGACATCGTGGTGCGCGTCACCCAGGACGCGGGCCAAGACGATCAACTGTCGGCCGAGGTTTTGCTGCGCGGAACGGTACCGCACCCGCCCCTGGCCAACATTCTCGTCGACGACCCCCATTCGGCGATGCCCCTGACCATCATCCGCGACAGTGACGGTACCCCGGTCGACTGCTTGCAGGTTCGCGGAGACGCCGAACCAGCCGACATCGAGAGAGTGAAGCAGGCGATCTGGGACAACATTGACCGTCCGCAGCCGCTGCCGATCAGCCTGGGCGAATTGAGGTCTGGAAGGCGCAGTGAGACACTCGCCATCACCCAGCTACTGCTGCTCTATCACCTGCTCCCAAAGGTCGACCCCAGCTGAGGAGCGCGCGATTGGGCTGCTGTCGATGACAGGTCGAGCAGGTCGAGGACGGCACTGGTCGCCTGGCGGATGATGGGGTCAGGTGTCTGTCGCTGCGGCGATTCGCCATGCAGCGTCCGCGACTGTCCTTGGAAGGAGTCAGGCATGGTCACAGCCATCGTCAACGCGCAGGTCTTCGATGGGCAAGACGTCATCGGGGAGCGAAACGTCATCCTCGACGGAACTCAGGTGCTCGCGGTCGACGTGCCCGTGCCGTCGGGTGCCACACTCGTCGACGGCGCCGGAGCAACATTGCTTCCAGGGTTGATCGATTCGCATGTCCACACGGACCTGAACGGGTTACGTGACGCCTTGGCGTTCGGCGTCACCACGGAACTGGAGATGCAGGGTCACTGGTCGCCCAAGACTCGCCAGGAGATCGTCACCCGTGACGACGTTGCCGACCTGCGAACTTCCGGGATGGGCGTACGGACCAAAGGCGGACATCCGTCCGAATACATCACATCCGGCAGCCTGTTGATGCGTTTGGTGTATCCGCTGCTGCCCAGCGTCAACACGCCCGAGCAGGCCCGACGTTTCGTTGCCAAGCAGGTCGCGTCTGGAGCCGACTACATCAAAGTGTTTATCGAGGACGGATCGACCATCGGGTATCCCGGTCTACCCGTGATCAACCAGCCGACACTGCTCGCAGCGATTCGCGCCGCCCACGAACAAGACAGGCTCGTCATCGCCCATGCGACGACAGCCGACGGGGCCAGACGCGCGATCGCCAGCGGGGTGGACGGCCTGGCGCACTTGTTCCTTGACGCGCCAACCCC
The DNA here is from genome assembly GCA_009781145.1 of Propionibacteriaceae bacterium. GTDB lineage: Bacteria > Actinomycetota > Actinomycetes > Propionibacteriales > Propionibacteriaceae > WRGV01. The sequence continues at coordinate 31,680 of WQYR01000004.1, forward strand.
AGGTCTCATCGACGCCATCGCCGCGTCGGGAGCGTTCGTCGTTCCGACTCTCGTCACGATGTCGACAGCATTTGGCCACGACGCTGCCGAACTTGCCGCCGACCCGCGCGTGTGCGCCAGGCTCAATCAAGCCTGGCTCGGCTCGCTGAAGCGCAGCATGAACGCCTATCCCCAGGGAGACCTCGAAACCGCTTTCACCAGCGTGCGCGCGCTGCGCGATGCGGCGGTCGACATTCTCGCTGGCAGTGACGTGTCCGAGCCTTTGCCGATGCTGGGCGGGTTGGCCCACGGAGCCAGCCTCCATCACGAACTCCAGTTGCTGGTCCAGGCCGGGTTCACGCCTGTGGAGGCTTTGCGCGCCGCCGCATCGGTCCCGGCTCGCCGGTTCGGGTTGACCGACCGGGGCCGAATCGCCCCTGGCATGCGGGCTGACCTCTTGCTGGTCGACGGCGATCCCACCACCACAATCGGCGACACCCTGTCCACTCGCGCCATCTGGCGACGCGGCGTCCAGCAAACAGTGGCATGACATGAACTCTCACTCGTCCCGCCCGCGCATCAAACCGAACCATTCAATCGGTTGTGGGGCGTGAGGGGTTCGAACCCTCGACCAAGGGATTATGAGTCCCCTGCTCTGACCGGCTGAGCTAACGCCCCAAAGCTATCGCTCATGGCGATTCTACCGGGCGACAGGCTATAGTCGCATACATGACAGCTCGACGATATTCGCCCCGCAAGATGATTGTGGTGCTTCTCGTCCTCGCGCTTATGGGGTTTCTTTTCGTCCTAGTCGCCGGCCAAGGCGGCCCGCAGCCCACGGCCGCACCTTCGGACACCCAATCACTCAACACCGAGGCACAATTGGAAAATCTCTTTCAGACCAAGGCATCAGGCGTCCAGATCGCTGGCCACGGCGTGGTCACCAGTGTGCTGTCCGATGACAACGACGGCGACCGCCATCAGCGGTTCATATTGAAGCTGTCCTCCGGCCAGACGCTGCTGATAGCCCACAACATCGACATTGCACCACGCCTGGACGGCTTAGCCGTCGGCGACCAGGTTGCATTCTTTGGCGAATACACCTACAACGCGCAAGGCGGCACCATCCACTGGACCCACCATGACCCGCAGGGGTCACATGTTGCCGGCTGGCTCGAGTGGAACGGCAAGCGTTACAACTAGACGGCTTCGTAGATCGTCACAGTGCCCGGCTTGGCCGGGTCGGCTGCAGCACCGAAGGCCGGGAACAAACGTTGGAAATGCTCGCTGGCGATGTGCTTGTCGAGCGCATCCTGGCTGACCCACTCCTCCAGCACCGTCAAATGCATCGGGTCGGCCGAATCACGCCACAACCCGTAGGCGATGCAACCCTCGTCCTTGGCCATCGTCTCGTCCACGAGCTCGCTTGCCGCGGCGACGAAATCGTCAATCGAATCGTCCCGCAACCAGTTGTCTGCCACTACTTTCACCGTCATTGTGTTCTGCCTTTCATTGGGCTGCGCCCCATAACGCAGCTGCGCCCCCACATTAACATATGGGGGCGCAACAAGTGTGAATGGCTACAGGGTGACGCAGGTGCCGCCGGCAGCTTCAATCTTTGACCTGGCGGACGCCGAGAAGGCGTCAGCAGTGATGTCGATCTTGACGCCGATCTCGCCGGTGCCCAGCACCTTGACGAACGAATTGGCGCGCACCGCACCGCGCTCGATCAGCGAGTCGATATCGACGGCGCCACCTTCGGGGTACAGAGCCGTCAACCGGTCGAGATTGACAACCTGGTAGGTCACCTTGAACGGGTTCTGGAAGCCACGCAGCTTGGGCAGCCGCATGTGCAGCGGCATCTGCCCGCCCTCGAAATTCTCGGGCGTGTTCTTGCGTGCGCCAGTGCCTTTGGTGCCACGACCGGCCGTCTTGCCGCCGTGGCCCGACTCGCCCCGGCCTACACGTCGCTTGGGCGTGTGGGCGCCCGGAGCCGGACGCAAATGATGTGCTTTGAGTATCATCACTTCACCTCTTCCACGGTCACCAGGTGTGCCACGGTGCGGATCATGCCCCGCACTGTGGGCACGTCAGCCTGCTGCACGCTGGCGCCGATCTTGGTCAGGCCGAGCGCCCGCAGCGTTTTGCGGGCAGCCGGCTTCTGCGTAATTGCCGATTTCGTCTGTGTGATCGTCAGCATGGCTGACTTCTTAGCTGCAACCATCAGGCAGCCACCTCCTGCTTCGCCGTGGCCTCAGCGGCCCGAGCCTCTTTGGCGGCCCCAGCCGCCCTGGTAGCGTTACGGATCGCTGCAGGCACGACGTCCTCAATTGGCATACCACGACGGCGCGCGATGGCCTCGGGTTGCTCCAGCGCGCGTAGCGCCGCGACAGTCGCGTAAACGACGTTGATGGCGTTGGCCGAGCCCAGCGACTTGGCAAGCACGTCCTGGATGCCGGCGCACTCCAGCACCGCGCGCGCCGAGCCACCGGCGATGACGCCAGTACCGGGCGACGCCGGGCGCAGCATCATGACGCCAGCCGCCTCTTCGCCCTGCACCGGGTGCGGGATCGTCCGGGCAACCATCGGCACGCGGAAGAAGTGCTTCTTGGCCTCTTCCACACCCTTGGCGATGGCTGTCGGAACCTCTTTGGCCTTGCCGTAACCGACGCCGACCATGCCTTCGCCGTCACCGACCACTACCAGTGCCGTGAAACTGAACCGACGGCCGCCCTTGACCACCTTGGCGACGCGGTTGATCGCCACGACGCGCTCCAGATACGGGCTCTTCTCGCGCTCCTGCTGCTCGCGGTTGCCGCGACGGTCATCCCGTCCACGACGATCTCCGCGCTCGCCGCCGCGCCGTTGTGTCTCGCTCATGGATTATCCTTCCCTCTAAAGACCCAAACCGGCCTCGCGCGCGGCGTCAGCCAGCGCGGCGATGCGTCCGTGATACTGATGCCCGGCGCGGTCGAACACGACCTTGTCGACACCAGCCGCCTTGGCGCGTTCGGCAATCAACTTGCCGACCTCGCGAGCCTTCGCCGTCTTGTCGCCTGAAGCGGCGCGCAGCTTGGCTTCCATGGTCGAGGCGGCGGTCAGCGTGCGACCTGCCACGTCGTCGACCACCTGGACCGCCGTGTGCTTGGCCGTCTTGGTAACCACCAGACGGGGACGCTCGGGCGTGCCAGAAATCTTCTTGCGACCCCGCATCTGACGCCGCAGTTGCGACCGGCGCTTCGGGTCGAGGTTCTTGGAAACCTTCAATGTGATGGCCATTACTTGCCAGCCTTTCCAACCTTGCGACGCACATGCTCGCCGGCGTAGCGCACGCCCTTGCCCTTGTAGGGCTCGGGGGGACGAATCTTGCGAATGTTGGCGGCGTTCTCGCCAACCACCTCTTTGTCGATACCTAGCACCGAGAACCGGGTTTGGGTCTCGACGTTGTAGGTAATGCCCTCCGGCGCGTCAACCACCACCGGATGTGAGAAACCCAGCGCGAACTCGAGCTGAGTCGGGCTCTTCATCACCACACGGTAGCCGACACCGACGATCTCAAGCTTGCGCTCGTAACCGTCCTTGACGCCAGTCACCATGTTGGCCACCAGAGTGCGCGTCAAGCCGTGCAGAGAACGGCTACGACGTTCGTCGTCAGGCCGCTCGACCAACAACTGGTCGGCCTCCTGCTTGATCGTGATGGGCTCGGCGATGGTACGGGACAACGTGCCCTTGGGGCCCTTGACCTGGACGCTACGCCCGTCGATCGACACATCGACCCCAGCGGGAACGATAATCGGCATTCTGCCAATGCGTGACATATCTACTCCTCACCACACATAAGCGACGACTTCGCCGCCGACTTGCTTCTCGTGGGCTTGCTTATCAGTCATCAGGCCATGGGACGTCGAGATAATCGCGATGCCCATGCCGCCGAGCACCTTGGGCAACCCAGTCGCCTTGGCGTAGACGCGCAGACCGGGCTTGCTGATTCGGCGAAGCCCCGCCAGCGCACGCTCACGGCGGGCGCCGTACTTCAGCGTGCAGGTCAGCGTCTGACCCGTCTGGCCCTCGGGGGCGTCCGTCACCTTGTAGTCGGTGATGTAGCCCTCGGCCTTCAAGATCTTGGCGATGCCCACCTTGATTTTGGAACTCGGCATGGATGTCGAGTCGTGATACGCCCGGTTGGCGTTGCGCAGACGCGTCAGCATGTCTGCAATGGGATCCGTCATTGTCACTTTGGATCACACCTTCCTCGCAGCGGTTTCCTCACCGGACCTGCCGCGTTTCGTCATTCGATAAAAAAGCTTCTGCCGTCACCAGGACGACTTTGTGACACCCGGCAGGCCGCCGGCGTGAGCGAGTTCGCGCAAGCAGATACGGCACAGGCCGAACTTGCGGTATACCGCCTTGGGACGCCCGCAGCGCTGGCAGCGCGTGTAGGCGCGAACAGCGTACTTGGGTGCTGCCGCCTGCTTTACCTTCAATGCAGTCTTAGCCATGTTTCACTTCCTCTTGCCCGTGTGATGTCCGCGAACCTTGACGACCTTTGCGTCATCCTTGGCCTTGAACGGGAAGCCCAGTTCCTTCAGCAGGAAGCGGCCCTCCGCGTCGGTTTCGGCCGTCGTCACGAACGTGATGTCCATGCCGCGCGTCCGGTCGATCTTGTCCTGGTCAATCTCCAAGAACATGACCTGCTCGGTCAAACCGAACGTGTAGTTGCCGTGCCCGTCGAACTGGTTCGAGTTGAGCCCACGGAAGTCACGGATGCGGGGCAACGCCAGCGTCAGCAGACGGTCGGCGAACTCCCACATACGGTCGCCGCGCAGCGTGACGTGCGCACCGATCGTTTGGCCTTCGCGCAGTTTGAACTGGGCGATGGACTTGCGGGCCTTGGTGGCGGTGGGCTTCTGGGCGGTGATCGCCGTCAGGTCGCGCAGCGCGCCGTCCATGATCTTGGAATCGCGGGCCGCCTCGCCGACACCCATGTTGACGACGATCTTCGTCAAACCAGGCACCTGCATGACATTGCCGTACTTGAACTCGTCCTGCAGTGCCTGACGGATGTGCTCGCGGTAATGCGCCTTGAGGCGCGGCATGGTCGCGGCCTGAGCCCGGGTGACCATTTCGCCTTTCTTGGCCTTTGCCTTGCCGCCCTTGCCCGTCTCTTCGACAGCCTCGACGGCCTCGACAGCCTCTTTCACAGCCTCACTCATCGGCCGATCTCCTTCCCCGTCCGCACGGCGATGCGCGTGCCACGGGTACCGTCATACTCGGAACCATCGCGGCGGCGCTTTTTGACATCTTGACGCTCGCTGGCCAAACGGGTCGGGATTTCCCCGGAGCCGTCGCGCACCACCAACTGAACATTCGACACCTCGATCAGCGCCTCGGACGACACCGCGCCGCCCTTGGTCTGCTGGCCCGTGCGCGGGTCATACTTGTCCTTGACGTGACGAGTCACCACGGCGACACCCTCAACCTTGACTTTGCCCAAGGCCGGGTATGCGGCGATGACACGGCTGACCGTACCGGCCTGCTCACCCGTCAGAATCTTGACGCGATCATTCTTCTTGATGCGCATTTTTGCCATATCAGATCACCTCCGGTGCCAGCGAGACGATGCGCATGAAGCGCTTCTCGCGCAGTTCACGGGCGACGGGACCGAAAATGCGGGTACCGCGCGGCTCACCGCCCTTTTGAACAATGACAGCGGCATTGTCGTCAAAGCGGATGTGGGAGCCGTCGGCCCGACGGTACTCCTTCGTGGTGCGAACCACGACAGCCTTGACAACCTCGCCCTTCTTAACCGCACCGCCAGGTATTGCGTCCTTGACGGCACACACGATGGTGTCGCCCAGGTGGGCGTAGCGGCGCTTCGAGCCACCGAGCACGCGGATGCACAGCAACTCCTTGGCACCCGTGTTGTCGGCGACCTTCAGTCGCGTCTCTTGCTGAATCATTGCCTGTGCCTCACTTCGCCTTCTCGACGATCTCAACCAACCGCCACCGCTTGGTGGCGCTCAGCGGACGCGTCTCCATGATGCGAACCCTGTCGCCGACGCCGGCACTGTTGGCCTCATCGTGCGCCTTGAGGCGCACGGTCTGAGTCATAACCTTGCCGTAAAGGGCGTGCTTGACGCGGTCCTCAACCTGGACGACGACCGTCTTGTCCATCTTGTCGGACACAACATAGCCTTCGCGTACCTTGCGACCGGCGCGGTCGCCATTCACATTGTCAGTCATACTCATGCCTTCTTAGTTCCCAACTCGGGCTCGGGCACAATACCAAGATTGCGCTCTTGCAGGACGGTGTAGATGCGCGCGATGTCGTGACGCACCTCGCGCAGCCGGGCCGTGTTCTCGAGCTGGCCGGTGGCGGTTTGGAAACGCAGGCCAAACAATTCTTGTTTGAGTCCCAACACCTGGTTTTCGAGATCCTTGCGGGATAGCCCACGCAGATCAGTCATCGAGGTCTTCGTCTTGGTTGCCATCAGATGTCACCTGCCTCGCGCTTGATGAAACGTGCCTTGAAAGGCAGCTTGTGGATGGCCAGTCGCATGGCCTCGCGGGCCACCTCTTCGCTGACACCGCTCATTTCGAAAAGAATGCGGCCTGGCTTGATGTTTGCGACCCACCATTCGGGTGAGCCCTTACCGGAACCCATGCGGGTTTCGGCCGGCTTCTTGGTCAGTGGGCGGTCCGGATACACCGTGATCCAAACCTTACCGCCACGGCGAATGTGACGCGTCATGGCGATACGAGCGGCCTCAATCTGACGGTTCGTCAGGTACGAGCCCTCAAGCGCCTGGACGCCGTATTCACCGAAGGCCAGCTTGGAGCCGCCCTTGGCATCGCCCGTACGGGACGGACGCTGCTGCTTACGGAACTTAACTCGGCGAGGAATCAGCATGGCTCACTCTCCTTGGCTTTCTGTAGCGACCGCCTGCTCGGCAGCGGCGGCTTCGGCCCGACGGCCGGCACCCGCACCACGACCGCCGCGCGGGGCGCCGTCACGGGGTGGACGACGGCTGCCGCCACGGTCTGCACCGCGGTCACCGCGGGCCGGACGGCTGGGCGCGGCCGCGTCACGTGCAGCCTTTTGAGCCGCCCGCTCGGCGCGCGTGCCCGACACGTCACCCTTGTAGATCCAGACCTTGACGCCGATGCGCCCGAAGGTCGTGCGAGCCTCGTGGAAGCCGTAGTCGATATCGGCGCGCAGCGTATGCAGCGGCACGCGACCCTCGCGGTAACCCTCGGCGCGGCTCATCTCCGCCCCGCCCAGACGGCCGGAGCAACGAATACGCACACCCTGGGCACCAGCCCGCATGGCCGACTGTTGAGCCTTCTTCATGGCGCGACGGAAAGCGACGCGAGCACCGAGCTGTTCGGCGATGCCCTGGGCCACCAACTGAGCATCCGTCTCGGGGTTCTTCACCTCGATGATGTTCAACTGGATCTGCTTGCCCGTCAGCTTCTCAAGCTCGGCGCGCACCTTCTCAGCCTCGGCGCCGTTACGGCCGATGACGATGCCGGGACGTGCGGCGTGCAGGTACACACTGACGCGATCCGAGCGGCGCTCGATCTCGATTGAGGAGACACCGGCGCGCTCCAGCGACTTGGTGAGGTAGCGGCGGATCTTATCGTCCTCGCCCACCAGCGCCGCGTACTGCTTGTCGGCGTACCAGCGCGACTGGTGATCGGTGGTGATACCGAGCCTGAACCCAACCGGGTTGATTTTCTGTCCCACGCTCAGTCCTCCTTTGTGCTTTCCGCGGGCACGGCTGCCTTGGCCTTCTTCTTTTGGTCAGCGGCACCCGCTGCCCGCTTAGCCTTCTTCGGTTCGGATTCCGGCTTCGGCTCGACGACCACCGTGAGGTGCGCGCCCCGTTTCAGGATGCGGCTGGCTGACCCTTTGGCACGGGCCCGGATGCGACGAAGCGTCACACCCTCGTCCGCGAAGATGGCCGAGATGTAGAGGCTCTCGGCCTCCAGGCCCTCTTGCTGCTCAGCATTGGCCACTGCCGACGCCAGCGTCTTGTACGCCGGCACAGCGGCTGCCTGCGGCGCGAACTTCAAGATGGCCAACGCCGAATTGGCGTCCTTGCCGCGCACCATGTCGATGACGCGACGCATCTTGGAAGCGCTCATGCGCAGGTACTTGGTTTCCGCAAACGACCCGGCGCGGTCACCCAACAGGGCCCGGCGACGAGCCGAAATCTTCTCAGGATCTCTCATTTACGACTCATTCCTACCTAGCGCCGACGCGCTTTCTTGTCGTCCTTGATATGGCCGCGGAAAGTGCGGGTCGGGGCGAACTCGCCCAGCTTGTGACCGATCATTCCTTCGGTCACGAACACCGGCACATGCTTACGCCCATCGTGCACGCCAATGGTGTGACCGAGCATGTCGGGGGTCACCATTGAGCGTCGCGACCAGGTCTTGATGACCGTCTTGGTGCCCTTCTCGTTCAAAGCAGCGACCTTTTTGGCCAGATGCTCGTCAACGAAAGGACCCTTCTTCAGGCTACGTGGCATTGTCTACTCCTGGCCTCAGCGCTTCTTGCCGGACTTGCGGCGACGGATAATCATCTTGCTCGATGCCTTCTTC
>WQYR01000005.1 GCA_009781145.1 Propionibacteriaceae bacterium
ATATGTCGGGCCAAACGGCCGTCGGGCTTGCCGTCATAGGCGGCACGCCGACAGTTCGGTTACCAGGATCGCCCGGGCACCGGCGGCCCACAGATCGTCCATCAATTGCTGAGCGTTACGACGTGGCACCAAGGCGCGGACGGCCGACCACCCGGCCTTGGCCAGCGGCGAGACGGTCGGGCCTTCCAAACCTGGGGTCAACTTGGTGGCCCCCGGCAAGTTGGCGTCGGCGATGTCGTAGTCGATCAAAACGTAGTCGCGGGCCACAATCACCCCGTCCAACCGGGCTTTCATGTGGCGGGCGGCTTCGACCACGGCGGTGTCATCGCGGGCGTCGGGGCGGGCGATCAGGATCGCCGTCGAAACCAGAATAGGGTCGCCGAACAGCGCCAAACCAGCCTTGCGAAGCGTGGTACCTGTGTCGACCACGTCAGCGATAGCGTCCGCCACGCCGAGCCGGATGGCCGATTCAACCGCCCCGTCCAGCGTTATCAGGCGTGCCTTGATGCCATTCTCGGCCAAGTACGACCCCAACAAGCCTGGGTAGCTGGTGGCGATGCGCAAACCGTCAAGAGCTTCCAGGCTGAGGCCGGGCGGCCCGGCGAAGCGGAACGTCGAATCGCCGAAACCAAGCTCCATGACCTGCTTGGCGCTGGCGCCAGAATCGAGAAGCATGTCGCGGCCGGTGATGCCCAGATCGAGGGTCCCCTCGCCCACGTATGTGGCGATGTCGCGGGGGCGCAGATAGTAGAACTCCACCCCGCCAGCCGGGTCAACCAGCACCAACTCTTTGGGGTCGCTGCGCTGACGGTAGCCGGCGGCGGCCAGCATGGCCACCGCTCCCTCAGCCAGCGAGCCTTTGTTGGGCACGGCGACTTTCAACAGTTCATCAGTCATCAGACTTGCCAACCTCACAGGTGTCGGTAGACGTCCTCCAGGGTCAACCCCTTGGCGATCATCATGGTTTGCAGGTGGTACAGCAGTTGCGAGATCTCCTCGGCACACGCGTCATTCGACTCGTGTTCCGCAGCCATCCAGACCTCGGCGGCCTCCTCGACAACCTTCTTCCCGATTGCGTGGACACCGGCATCAAGGCGCTCGACGGTGCCTGAACCGGTCGGGCGTTCTGCCGCCTTGCGGCCAAGTTCAGCCCACAAATCCTCGAAACTCTTCATGCCGGTGCCACAACTGTCAATCGGTGACGGTCAGGTGGATGACGCCGTAATCGTAGGCCTTGCGGTGGTAGACAACCGACGGCAGGCCAGTCGCTGCATCCACGTAGAGGAAGAAGTCGTGGCCGACCAGTTCCAGTTCGTCCAAGGCCTGCCCAAGCGTCAGCCTTGGCGAGCTGAAATTCTTCTCACGCACCACCAGCGGACCATCGCCGGTGACCTCGACACCAGCCACCATGCGGGTGTCTGGCTTGGCCTCGTCTTGGACTGGGGGGATCGTGACCGGCAGATCGTTGATCGGCAAAGACGCCAGGTTTTGGGCCCGCAGCCCGCGCCGCGTCTTGCGTCGATCGGCGGCCCGGCGCAACTGAGTGCGCAGCTTGTCGACAGCCGCCTCGAATGCCACTCTCTTGTCGTCGGCAGCCCCCGCCGCGCGCACTACTGGGCCCTTGGACCGCAGGGTGATCTCGACGGTCGTTACCGGCGCATTCTTGCCTTCACCAGCCGAAAACTCGACCTCAGCCCGTTGCACCTGGTCGGACATTCGTTCGACCTCGCGCTCCAAGCGATCTATGACCATTTGCCGCACGTCTTCTGTGACGGTCATGCGGCGGCCCGAGATGATAATTTCCATCTTGGTCTCCTTCCGTGTGGTTCCAGACTACCGGACGAACTCATGCGGCGTGTCTACCTTGGGGCGTGTGTGCCACTGATGCTGCACCAAGAATGTGATGGCCTGCCTCGCGCAGCGCCCGCACCGCCTCAATCATGGTGGCCCCGGTGGTCACTACATCGTCGATGACCACAACCGGTGGGTTTGGACGGTTTGGGGACGGTGGACGGGCGCGCATCGAGCCAACCTGGACCACCCGTCGGGAAACCGCAGCCAACCCGGCCTGATCAGGTGTCGCCTTCGTCCGCCGCAACAGCGGCGACCAGCGGTAACTGCCCCGACGAGCCACCCATTGCGCCAGGGTGGCGGTGTGATCGAACCCGCGCAGTCTGACGCTGTCCGGCGACGACGGCACCGGAACAAGGATCAAGCCAGGCCTAGCCACCTGCCCGACCGCAGCCGACAGTGCAACGCCGAGCGGGGCCGTCAATTGCCAGGCCTGGTTGTCCTTGTAAGCAATGATGAAGTCCGCCGCGTCGTCATAGGCCAGCGCGGCAACCGCCGGCACATCCAACCCTGGGCGCCAGATGCCCTGCGGGTGCGGCTCCAGGCCCTGACGGCAGGCCGGGCAGGGGCTGCGCCCGGGCGTGCCACAACCATGACATTGCCCGCCCAGGTACAGGTCGACAGCGGCATCAAGTAGATTCGCAACACTCATGCCAACATCATGGCTGCGGAAGAGCAAAAACCGGCACGTCAGTTTGACGCTGTGGATAACTAGCCGGGAAGGGCCACTGCAATCAGTCCCGACGCCCCCGCCGTCCAGCGAGTGGTGTCCTCGTACCGCAGCGCCACACCGGCCGCCGTCAGCGCCACTGCTGTCGTTCCACCGTCCGTCCGGGGGGTGACCGCCATGGCAATTGGCTGATCACTTATCGGCCCCATTGACACAACCGTAGCCGCGTCAACGTCCGTCCGGTACACCGCGGCACTTCCGTTTTGGCTTGTCGTTGCCAGAACGACGAGTTGCGAGGCGGACACCCAGCCGATGTCCGAGCATGTCGCGAGCAGGCCTCGGTCGGTGTTGACCACCAGAGGACGCCAGCCCGTGACCACCAGAGGCGACAAGCTTTCGACATGCATAAGCCCGACCACGTCCTGGCCACCAATGCTGGCGACGACGGCGACCCGCGTGCGATCCGGTGCCACTCGGAAGGCGGTCACCGTGGCGCCCGCCAGGTCAGTCAGATCGGCATGCTGCGGCGGGCCACTCGGCCCGACCAGCCACATCGCGGGCGTCGGCCCCTGGGAGACGGCCCAGACCCCGTCCTGGTTGATTTGGGGACGCGTCAGGCCGGGCGCGTCGAAGGCCTTGGCGGGCGGGCTGGACGACGTTATTGACCCGATCCACAAACTGGTGGGTGAGGTCAGCGCCACGCTTACGCCATCCAAGCCGATGGCCAACCCAGTGGGCGTGTCACCCCAGGCGGTGCCAAGTGGCCCCGCAATCGGCGCTGGCGTGGCGCCGTCCACCGAGGACAGCTGCGTCAGTGTGGAGTCGGCCAGCAGGCCGAACTCGGCCGTTGAACCCGTCAGGTCTACTGGGGCGTAGGCGTTTACCGTGGACTGCCGGACCACGCCGCCGACACTTCCCGGCACAGCAAAGGTGGTGCCGTCGACAGTGATGGTCAGACCAGTGATCGTCGGGAAGCTTTCGTGCAGCGTCCACCAGATCTGTGACACCATCTGCACTTTCTGCGACTCCGAAAGGCCCTGAATCTCAGAGCTCAGCGTCAACTGCGCCACACCGGATTCCACCGGCACGGACGAGACAGCCAGCTTCGTCTGGGGCGGGATCACCGTGACCGCTGCCGGGCTCAACCAGGCCGACGGGCCGTTCAGCAACCCTTCGACCGTGGCTGTCGGTGTGGCGTCACCCCAGTTCATGTACAGGTTTTCGGTCATCAGATGATCCAGCGAGGGGTCGAAAAAGTACACCGGCACAGCCTTGAATGCCTGCTTGAAGGCATAGGACGAGATGATGATGCCCGGACCCGGGTTGCCGATGCGCCACTGCCCGTTGACCTTCGTCATCTCGAAATCCTGAGAGTAATCGGGCTGGTTGACGGCGGTGAAACGTCCGTCAACCACCACGCCGAGCACTGGCGCCTTGAGTTTCGCCGACTGGTCAGTCACCGTCGGCGCATGGCCATTTGAGTCGTAGATTGTCACCTGTGCGGCCGGGTCCCAATCCAGCGCCGCCTGCGGTGTCAGGTACTGACGGGCGACATTGAATCGGTTCGCATTACCAGACCAGACGGCCGCCAGAAACCCACCGAGAATCTGGTCGGGCGTGCCATCCTCAACGGGCGTGGCGGGTTCGATGTCGACGCGCGGGGCACCGCCCCCGACCGGCGGCTGGTCGACCTGCTGCACTGACCCCGATGTCGGGATCAGGCTGCAACCTGTCAAGGTCAAAACAAGTAACAGGATGACAGTAACGCTCTTAGCCCTGCTCATCGGCGTCCCCCTCCGGTTCGGTGGCTGGCAACTCTCCGGCGGTACCCGGTCCAGGTGAAGCGTCCTCGGGGCGCAATGGCAACGGCGAGGTCTTGATGGTGCCGCCCGGCGAACGCGGCAGCGTCAGCCGAAACGATGAGCCTTCGCCCAGTTGGCCCCACGCCTCAAGCCAGCCATTGTGCAGGCGGGCGTCCTCCAATGCGATCGCCAACCCCAAGCCGGTGCCACCGAGGTTGCGCTGCCGCGACGGGTCGGCCCGCCAGAATCGGTGGAAGACCAGTTCCGTTTGCTCGGGACGCAACCCGACGCCGTGGTCACGCACCGTCACGGCAACACTGTTCTCGTCACCGGCCACAGTCACTTCGACGGGACGGGACTCGCCGTGCTCGATGGAATTGGACAGCAGGTTCCTTAGGATGCGCCGCACGCGCCTCGGATCGGCCTCCACCATCATCGAACCCGGCCGCACGTCCACACCGATTTGGACGCCGGCCTGTTCGGCGAGCGAACCGACATCGCTGACCTCGTCACGCACCAGCGAGGCGAAATCGACGTCGTCGGCACTCAAGGTCGCCGCACCTGCGTCGAATCGCGAAATCTCCAGCAGGTCGGCCAGCAGCGACTCGAAGCGGTCCACCTCGTTATGCATCAGTTCGACGGTGCGGGTCAGCCCAGGCGTCACCTCGCTGCGCTGGTCGTACAGAACGTCGGAGGCCATGCGAACCGTCGTCAACGGTGTGCGCAGTTCGTGGGAAACGTCCGAGACGAAGCGCTGCTGCAGACGCGACAGCTCTTCCAGCTGACCGATCTGGGTGCTCAAAGTCGAGGCCATGTCGTTCATCGAAATGGCCAGGCTGGCCAGGTCGTCCGAGCCGACCACCGGCATGCGCTGTTCGAAATCACCGGCCGCGATACGCCGGGCCACCGCCGAGGCCTGCCTGACGGGTCGGCTGATCTGCCGCGCCACCAGGTAGGCGATCAGCACCAGCGCCACCGACAGCACCGCCATGGACGACCACACGGCTCGCTGCAATACAGCGAGAGTGTTTGCTTCCTGGGTCAGCGGGAACAGGAAATACACGGGGTAAAGGTCGCCAGAGGGCACGCGCAGGTTGCCGCCAACCGCCAGCCCCGGCACCGACGGCGTGCCGTCACGGTAGGACACCAGGGTGGGTGCCACCCACAGATAGTTCGACCCGGCGAGCTTGTCGGCCAAGGCGGGCGGCACCGAGTCGGCGGACAAGCCGCTGGAGATGAAGCCCGTGACCGGCGTTTCGATCATCACCTGGAACTGTTGAGACGAGGCGGTCGCCTGGGCAACCAACTGGTTGAGGCGCTCGTTCAGGGAGGCGACGGACAGATCCGTGTCGGCCAACGACAACTGCATGCGGCTCAACGCCGTGGACGCCTCCGCCGATGCGCTCACCTGCTTGCCGGCCAAGATGCCCCGCGATGCCTGCACAAGGATCAACCAGGCGCTGGCGGCCAAAATGATCAACGCCGCGACCAGGGTCGTCGCGATAACGCGCAGCGCAATGGACGACCGCCAGATGCGCCGCGGAAGCGCCAAACGACGAGCCGTGCCGTCAGCTACCGGCATTGTCTTCCACCCGATAGCCAACGCCTCGCACCGTGATGACAATCTCGGGGCGCTCGGGGTCTTTCTCGATCTTCGAACGCAACCGCTGGATGTGCACATTGATCAGTTTGGTATCGCCCGAATGGTGGTAGCCCCAGACGTCCTCCATCAGCTTCTGACGGGTCATCACCTGCCGCGGATGCGTTGCCAGGGCCATCAACAAGTCGAACTCCAGTGGCGTTAGCATCACTTCCTGGCCGTCACGGGTCACCTTGTGGGTGGCAGGGTTGATGACGATGTCGTTGATGACGATTGCCGCACCTGGGATGTCCGCTTCCAGTCGGCGTAGGCGTGTGCGTAACCGGGCCACCAGCTCTTGCACCTTGAACGGTTTGGAAACGTAGTCGTCGGCGCCGGCCTCCAGGCCCCTGACGACGTCTTGGGTGTCGCTTCGGGCCGTCAGCATGACGATGGGGACGCCCGACTCCGCACGGATCGTGCGGCAGACCTCGACGCCGTCGCCGCCGGGCAGCATGATGTCAAGCAGCACAACATCGGGGCGGTGACGGCGGAACGCCTCAACCGCCCGATCGCCGCGGCCGCACCAAACTGTCTCAAAACCTTCTTGGCGCAGGACGATCTGCAGCATCTCTGCCAGCGCCACATCGTCATCAACGACGAGTACCACCGGATGATTGGACGCACCAGCCATGGCTTCCTCCTGCTTCGCCAGTTTACTAGCCCGTCGCGACCTCGTGAAGCTGGTCGGCCGACCAACCTGACCAGCTCGGCGGGTAGAGCGTCGCCTCAATGCCAATGACAGCCAAGGCGAGTATTCCTTGACAAGCCGAAACGCCCGAACCGCAATACAGCGCCAACGGTTCTTTGAGGTCGCAGAAATAGGCTTTCAGCGTCTCGTCGTCCGGCATGGCGCCTTGGGCGTCCCACAGCGCGGCGACGGGACGGTTGACGGCACCCGGTATGTGACCCGCCTTGGCGTCGATCGGTTCGACCTCGCCGCGATAGCGCTCGGCAGCACGCACGTCGACCAGGCTGCCAGGCCAGGTGGGAATAGCGTCAGCGTAGATCGTTGGCAGGTGGCCGGTGGTCAGTTGAACGGTGACCGGAGGGGCGGCGCGAGGCCCCGTCTCGGGCTCGGCGCCCGATGCCAGCCAAGCGGGCCATCCTCCGTCCCGGACGGCGGGCCAGCCGCCGTCTAATACGCGGACATCCAAGCCCGCCCAGCGAAGCACCCACCAGGCACGAGCGGCTGCCGATGTGCCCGGCTCATCGTAGACGACGATGGGACGGGCAGGGTCGATTCCCAGTTGGCCAAGCCCCACACTCAGGTGTTCGGCGGTCGGCATGGGGTGCCGCCCGAGAGTCTTGTCGGGGTTGGGCTGGGTCAGCACATCCTCAAGGCTGAGGAACAGCGCCCCCGGTATGTGTCCGGCCTCGTAGGCCGCCCGGCCGGTGCCCGGCGGCTCGTTCAACTGCCAACGCACGTCAATCACTTGGGCATGGCCAAGTTGGGCTGCGGTTGCCAGATAATCAGATCGACTCATGCCTCAATTATCCGCGCTCGCGGCGTTTTCCGGATATCTCGTCCAGCTCAATCTTGAAGACCGTCACGTTGGGCCTCAAAGGGTCGGGCAGGGTTCTGCTGGCCCCCGGGTCGTAGCGGTCGACGATGATGGCGGCGCCCCGACGGGCCTCATCTGGATCCGTCACTTCCCGCGCTTCACCAAATCCGATAACAGACTCGTAGACCGCCGTCATGTCGCAGGCCTCCGGCACGTTCTTGACGATCTCATTCAGCCATTCGGCCTCGAAGCACACCCGCCCGCCGGCCCTGATCGCGGTGATCTTCCGGCCGGCCGTCGCCCCATGGCACCAGATGACCACCCCGCCATCAACGACCTCGAACCCGAAGCTGATGGGCACGACGTAGGGGCCTTGGTCGTCCACCAGCCCCAGGTGACCCGTCTGGCAGCGTGCCAAGACGCCCAAAACGTCGTCGAAGCTCTTTATCTCCCGCTTGTGTAACCGCATGGTGCAATTCTTTCAGATCCTGCGACTTCGCGCAGGCCCAGAACGACGAAGTGGGGCCCGAGCCGTAACTCGAACCCCACTTCGCGATGAAATCACTCGCCTGAGAGCTGCTCTTTAAGTGCCTGAAGCTGCTCGTCAGATGCCAGCGTGCTTGCGCCGTCATCCGCCTTGGACGAGTAGTTGGTGGCCACACCGGCCTCAACGGCAGCGTCCTGATTGGCGGCATCCGCCTCGGCGGCCTGCTTCTTGAGCGCCTCCCAGCGGGCCCGGGCCTGCGCGTACTGAGCTTCCCAGGCAGCCTGCTGCTCCTCGTAGCCGGGCAGCCATTCGCCCGACTCGGGGTCGAAGCCCTCGGGGTAGATGTAGTTGCCGGCCTCGTCGTAGCTGGCCGTCATGCCGTACATCGACGGGTCGAACTCGTCGTCCGTCGAACCGATACCCTCATTGGCCTGCTTCAGGCTCAGGCTGATGCGGCGGCGCTCCAAGTCGATGTCAATCAACTTCACCATCACCGACTCGCCGCTTGAGACGACCTGCTCGGGGATCTCGACGTGACGATCGGCTAGCTCGGAGACGTGCACCAAGCCCTCAATGCCGTCCTCGACACGCACGAACGCGCCGAAAGGCACCAGCTTGACGACCGTGCCCGGCACGATCTCGCCCAACTGATGGGTACGGGCAAACGTCTGCCAGGGGTCTTCCTGCGTCGCCTTCAGCGACAGCGAGATGCGCTCGCGGTCACGCTCGACATCCAACACCTCGACGGTCACCGGCATGCCAACCTCGACGACCTCGCCCGGATGCTCGATGTGCTTCCAGCTCAACTCGCTGACGTGCACCAAACCGTCGACACCGCCGAGATCGACGAACGCGCCGAAGTTGACGATGGACGAGATGACGCCCTTGCGGATCTGGCCCTTCTCGAGATTGTTCAGGAATGTGCTGCGCACCTCCGACTGCGATTGCTCCAGCCAGGCCCGGCGCGACAGCACAACATTGTTGCGGTTCTTGTCCAGCTCGATGACCTTGGCCTCGATCTGCTGGCCGATGTAGGGCTGCAGGTCGCGCACCCGGCGCATTTCCACCAGCGACGCCGGCAGGAAGCCGCGCAGGCCGATGTCAACAATCAGGCCGCCCTTGACGACCTCAATGACGGTGCCTGTGACAACCCCGTCCTCAGCTTTGATCTTCTCAGTGATGCCCCAAGCCTTCTCGTACTGGGCACGCTTCTTCGACAGGATGAGCCGGCCGTCCTTGTCTTCCTTCTGCTGCACAAGGGCCTCGACCTCGTCGCCAACCTGGACGAGATCCTCTGGGGCCACATCGTGGCGGATTGACAGCTCTTTGCTCGGTATGACGCCTTCGGTCTTGTAGCCGACGTCGACGAGCACCTCGTCCTTGTCGACCTTCACGACGGTACCTGTGACGATGTCGCCGTCGTTGAAATACTTGATAGTGGAATCGATCGCGGCCTCGAAGGCGTCGTCCGTGAGGCTGTCGGTCGTGCTCTCGGGTGAGAGCGTCTCGGTTGATGTCATTTGAACTTTCGGTGTTTGGTTTCGGTGTTTGGTCGCCGCCGTCGCGCTCCGACGCATGGACGGGCATGGCCTCTAGGTCTGGAACCATGCTGACAACAGCGAAGCGATATTACCGCATACGCGTTGACTTGGGCAAACAGTTGGTAACGAAGTGATAACGGCGGGCACCGAATAACCGTCATGCTGCGCGCGCAGTCGCAGCATCCGACCAAAGGCTGCGCGGGTACACCCCCTGGTCGCAAAGCGAGGCGAGGTGGGCCCGCAAGCCGGGTAGATCGTCTGCGTAGGTCATGCCCATCCACACGGCCGACGTCGGCAGCACACGGACTCTCGGAATCAGGGTGCGGGCGACATCCGGCAGGAAGTATTCTGCCGTGGCCGCATCGGGTCTGTTCAGGAAGCGCGGGAACCCGTCGCGGAAAGCATCGGCGGCGTCGGCCCGGAAACCCCAGAAGTTCAGTGACACAAGGGTATCGCCGCCGTAGAAATCGCCTGCCTCGTCGACGGCGCCACCGGCGACAGGACGCAGAGCCGTCCGCTCGCAGATATCGACCAGGCGCCCGTCGCCGTCAACATCGCAAACCCCACGGGACACCGTGCCATGCTCCGACAGGGTGTTAACCAACCGATAGCCCACCAACCCATGATTCCCGCCATCATCAGCCAAAAAACCGGCCATCTGATCGTAGGCATCGCGCCCGTAAAAGTCGTCGGCATTTACGGTGGCGAACGCGCCACCGACCCCGGTGGCGAAGGCACCGCTGACAAAAGGCAGAGCCGCCAACACGGCCTGCCCGGTGCCCCAAGGCTTGACGCGCCCAGGTGGAACAGTGAAGCCCGGCGGCAGGGCGTCGAGGCTTTGATGCGCATACACCAGTTCGACATGGCGCCCGATGACGTCGCCGATGCGGGCCGCAAACTCGGGCTCCAACTGGGGCGTCACCACCGCCACAACACGCTCAAAACCGGCCCGGATGGCGTCGAACACCGCGTAGTCGACCAGCGTCTGCCCAGCCTCGTCCACCGGGGCCAACTGCTTCAGCCCGCCGAACCGGTTGCCCATGCCCGCCGCCAACACGACCAGTGTCAGATTGCTCATGAGGAAAGTGTAGTTGGCCAGATCCTGCGACTCCCACTCGCTTTGCTCGCTCCACGCAGGATGACGATAATGGACCCTTTTCCCCGTCATGCTGCGCGTAGCGAAGCGAAGTCGCAGTATCTACCTCAGTGGGCGGACGCCCAGGAGTCGCCCACGCCTATGGACACGTCGAGCGGCACCGCCAGATCCATGGCGTGGGTCATGACATCGGTCACAAGGCTGGACAGCGCCGCCTGCTCGCCCGGGGCCACCTCGAACACCAACTCGTCGTGCACTTGCAGCAGCAAACGCGACTTCAACCCGGCATCGGCCAGCCGCTCGACCACTCGCACCATCGCTAGCTTGATGATGTCGGCCGCGCTGCCCTGGATCGGCGCGTTCAGTGCGGCCCGCTCGGCCATGTCGCGGCGCTGGGCGTTCATGCTGGTCAAGTCGGGCAGGTAGCGCCGACGCCCAAGCAGCGTCTCGGTGTAGCCGGTGCGACGAGCCTTTGCCACCACGGCCGCCAAGTACTCCTTGACATGGCCGAAGGTTGAGAAGTAATCGTCCATCAGGTCGCGGGCCGCATGCACATCGATGCCCAGTCGCTGCGAAAGACCAAACGCCGACAGCCCATATGCCAGCCCGTAATTGACCTGTTTGACCTGGCTGCGCTGGGCCGGTGTCACCTCCGATTCCGGCACTTCGAAAACGCGGCTGGCCGTGACGGTGTGAAAGTCGACGCCGCTGCGGAACGCCTCGATCAACGCCGGGTCGCCAGACACGTGAGCCATGACCCGCATTTCGATCTGTGAATAGTCGGCGCTCAGCAACGACTCGAAGCCGGCTCCAGCCACGAAACCTTCGCGGACGCGTCGGCCCGTCTCCGACCGGATGGGAATGTTTTGCAGGTTGGGGTCAGCCGACGAAAGACGCCCTGTGGCGGCGGCCGTTTGAATGTAGGTGGTGTGGATGCGCCCGTCGTCACCGATCGCCTTCATCAGCGCGTCGACGATCTGGCGCAGCTTGATGTTGTCGCGATGGGCCAGCAACTGCGCCAAAAATGGGTGCTCGGTAGTGGCATACAACGCCTCCAAGGCGGCGGCGTCAGTGGTGTAGCCAATCTTGGTTTTCTTGGTCTTCGGCATCTTCAGTTCGTCAAACAGGACGGTCTGTAACTGCTTGGGTGAGCCCATGTTGAAGTCGTGGCCAACAATGCGGAAGGCCTGCTGCTCGGCCTGGATGACGGCGGCGTCAAGGTCGTCGCGGAGGTGCCCGAGGACGGCATCGTCGGCGGCGATGCCCGTGGTCTCCATGGTCGCCAACACCCTCTGGACGGGCAACTCGACATCGCGCAGCAGGTCGGACCCACCATCGCGGTCAAGCGCCACCTGCAGCACTGCCGCCAAATCGGCGACCGCGCCGACGCGGGCCGGCGAATCCTCGTCCACCTCGTCGAAGTTGAGCATCGCCTGCTGTGGCGGCTGCCCTGGCGTCCCATTCAAGGGACGTCCCAGATACTGGGCGCTCAGGCCCTCCAAGTCGAACGACCGCTGGTCCGGCTGCAAAAGGTACGCGGCCAGTTCCGTATCCATAACCAAGCCGTTCATCGGCCAGCCCTGTGCCGTCAGCGCCTGGATCTGGCCCTTGGCAGAGTGCATGATCTTGGGATGACTGGCATCTGCCAGCCAGTCGGCCAGGGCAGCGTCGTCCAAATCCCAGTCATCCCGCACCAAAGAGGTGACCGCCTTCGGCCCCGCCAACCACACCTCGTCCACCCGATGGCCCTTGACGAGCACCGCCGTCGGCGCGTCGGCGGAAGTATTGCTATGCAGCCACGTCGCCGCATCACCGGCCGTTTCCACCACCCGGGGTTGCGCCTCGCGCGACACGCGCATCGGCACGTCTGGCTGCCCCAGGGCCTCCATGAATCGGGCCCGCAGCGTGGTACCAAACTGCATGGCCCCGAAAATCCGGGTGATCTCGGCTGTGTCAGGTGTTTGCCGCATCAACCCGTCGACTTCGACTGGCAGGTCCAGCGTGGTCACCAAAGCGTTGAGGTGACGATTGCGGCGCACGTCATCGAGATGCTCTCGTAGCGACTCCCCGACCTTGCCGGGCACCTGGTCAACCCGCACCAGCAACTCGTCCAGGTCGCCATACTGCGCCAGCCACTTGGCGGCCGTCTTGGCCCCAACCCCGGGGACACCCGGCAGGTTGTCGCTGGCCTCGCCCACCAGAGCGGCCAGCTCCGGATACTGGCCGGGTGCCACGCCGTACTTGTCTAGGACGGCCTGAGGCGTCATCGACGCCATTTCCGTCACACCCTTGACGGGGTATAGGACGGTGGTGTTCTCCGTCACCATCTGCAGCAGATCACGGTCGCCGGAGCAGATCAGCGTTTTCAGCCCGGCCGCCTCGGCCTGCCTGGCCCATGTGGCGATGATGTCGTCGGCCTCGTAGTTTTCCAACTCGGCGTGGGCTATGCCGGCGGCGTGCAACACTTCGTGGATCAGCTCGGTTTGGCCGAAAAACGGCACCGGCGTGTCGCCACGCGTCCCTTTGTAGTCGGGGTAATGGTCGGTGCGGAAGCTGACTCGTGACAGATCGAAGGCAACCCCGATATGGGTTGGGTGCGTCGACGTGATCAGGTTTGCCAGCATCGACGTGAAGCCGTAAACCGCATTGGTGTACTGCCCGGTCGACGTCATGAAGTTCTCGGCCGGCAAGCCGTAGAAGGCGCGAAAGGCGATGGAGTGACCGTCGATCAGCAGCGCGACGCCCTGATCAGTCACTGGCGTCCTTGGCGTGTTCGAGAACGCCCTCAGCGACGTCCTTCATCGACTTTCGCATATCCATGGCCTGCTTCTGAATCCAGCGGAACGCCTCGGCCTCGGTCATGCCGAAGCTGTCCTGCAGCAGGCCCTTGGCCTGATCGACCAGTTTGCGCGACTCCAGGCGGTCGGCCAAATCGGCGGCCTCGTCCTCGACGGCGCGCAGCTCTGCGAAACGAGCCATCGCCATTTCAATGGCAGGCACGACATCGGAGGCATCGAAAGGCTTGACCACATAGGCCATAGCCCCCGCCTCGCGGGCCTGCTCGACAAGGTCGCGCTGGCTGAAAGCCGTCAGCATGACGACGGGCGCAATGCGCTCATCGGAGATGATCTCGGCCGCTTCAATGCCAGACATAACAGGCATCTTCACGTCCATCACAACCAGATCGGGTTCCAATTCGCGGGCCATGGCGACGGCCGTTTCTCCGTCACTGGCCTGCCCGACCACTTCGTAACCTTCATCGTTCAACAACTCGACCAAGTCGAGGCGAATCAGCGCCTCATCCTCGGCCACAACCACACGGGCCCGGCCGGTTGGCGCGTCCGGCACATTAGACTTACTCATTTTCCATCCTTGCGGGGAGACGACGTCGTATCCTATACTCCCAATCTTAACCTATCGTAATCGAGGCAAACCCGGACTGAACCTGTCCGTTTGCTGTGTTGTGTTCCTCAAAAGTTCTACTCAGAACTTCTTCGTCAACAAGCTTCAATCGCTTCAGCACCGCAAGCAAGCTCGCGTGCCCTCGGCTCAATCGCTTGTACCCGGGATGGGAGTCGAACCCACACAGCCTTGCGGCCAGTCGGGTTTGAGCCGACCGCGTATGCCATTCCGCCACCCGGGCGTGCCACTTCGGTAAGCAGCGGGTCTATTCTGCCACACCGGCGCCCGTCAGGAAACATCGCGCAGCAACTCAAGCGCATGCACCAAGTCGGGTGACGGTGACGACTCGAAGACGACCACCTCGCCGCTGACCGGGTGGGTGAACGACAGCCGCACGGCATGAAGCCACTGCCGTTCCAGCCCCAGACGGGCAGCCATCACAGGGTCTGCGCCGTAGACCAAGTCACCCACCAGGGGGTGGCGCAGCGCCTGCATGTGCACGCGGATCTGGTGCGTCCGCCCGGTTTCCAAGTTCAAGCTGAGCAAGGCGGCGCCGCGCATCAGTTCCGTCGTCTCGTAGTGCGTCACCGACGCACGCCCGTCTCGCCTGACCTTGAACCGCCACTGCCCACCACCCGCGTGCCCAATCGGGGCGTCGACGGTGCCGGCAGGCGGGTCGGGGTGGCCTTGGACGACGGCCTGGTAGATCTTGTCGACAGTGTGTGCCCGGAACTGTGCCTTGAGATGGCTGTAGGCCGGCACCGTCCGTGCCACCACCATCAGCCCCGACGTACCGACGTCCAGACGTTGCACGATGCCCTGGCGCTCCGGCGAGCCCGCTTCGGCCACCGTCACCCCGGCTGCCGCCAGGTGCGCCAACACATCCGGGCCCGACCACCCCAGTGACGGGTGGGCAGCAACACCGGCAGGCTTGTCGACGACGACCACCGCATCGTCCAGGTGCACGATCGTCAGGCCCGCCGCCAGCTTCGGCTCAATGCGAACAGCCGGGCGATCCGGCTCGTCGATATCGAGCATCTGGCCGGCCTTGACGCGCTGGGACGACTTGGCGACGGTAACCCCGTCCAGGCTGACCAAACCAGCTTCGATTTGCTCGCCGACGACGCTGCGCGACCAACCCGTGATGCGGGCTCCGGCAACGTCGACGCGCTCGCCATCCAGCCCGTCGGGCACCAGGTTGATCATTCGGCGACCCGACGGGACGACCGCAACAGCCAGAGAATAATCAGCACGGCCGCCGCAGTGATGCAGATGTCGGCCACGTTGAACACCGCGAAATACTTGATGCCCAGGAAATCCACCACATACCCGCGGAACGGCCCGGGCGCTCTCACCAGGCGATCGGTCAGGTTGCCGGCCACCCCCGCAATCAGAAGCCCCACAACAATGTTCGCAAAGCGACCATCGGCGCGCGGCCCGATCAGCGTCGCGAGCAGGATCAGCGCCAACAGGGCAAAAGCGGCGAAAACAACGGTGATCCCGACCCCCATCGAAAAAGCGGCACCAGGGTTCAACAGCAACTGCACCTGGAACCACCCACCCAGAAACTCGTGCACCTGCCCAGGCTTCAAGAATTTGAGCACCAGCGTTTTCGTCAACAAGTCGACGCCGAACCCTGCCAGCGCGAAACAGATCAGCCAGATGTGCTGACCCCACCCAAGTACCGGCCGGGCACGCACCGCGGCAAGGATGGACTGGTCTTGAGCCGGTTCCTTAGCCACTACCGCCGCTCAGCCCGCTGCTTGCATGCCACACACATGGTGGCGCGGGGAAACGCCTGCAAGCGCAGCTTCCCGATCGGCTGGCCGCAAGCCTCGCAGTACCCGTACCCGCCCTCGTCGAGCAGCTTGAGAGCCAACTCGGTTTGGTGAAGCATGTGGCGGGTATTGGCGTTCAAAGACATTTCCTGGTCGAGCTCGAAGTTCGACGCGCCAACATCGGCTGGGTCTTTCCCGGCGCCATCCGGGCCGTCATTCATGCGATCGGCCAGATCTTCCTCGGCGGCCGCGATCGTCTTGGTCATCCTGTCGATGTCGGAAACGAGGTCAGCGCGAACCGCGGCGATCTCGGCCTTGGTCCAGGGATCCTCGCCCTGCAGCACAGGCAGAACCACGGTTGTGGCCTTCTTCGCAGAAGTTACCATCACGCCTCCTCGGGCAATCTTTAGTTCAGCTAGTCAACCACATGATCGAATGCACCACCAACTTGGGACCTTTCCCTGTGGCGGTCACAAACTTCCAGAGGTCCTAGTGCAGCACCGAACCCGGCTCGCGCGTCGCTGACGCGTCGAGCAACTCGGGACGGTAGCTTGGGGCGAACTGCGTCTCGTTCAGCGATTCCAACTGGCGCTGTAGATGCTCGGCCATGCCCGAGCGATACTTGGCCTCGAAATCACGCAACTGGCCGATACGGTCGCTCAGCACGTCGCGCTCCTTGTCCAGTTGCGTCTGAATCAGAGTGCGACGCTGTTCGGCCTCGGAATCGATGGACGCCGCGCGCCCGCGTGCCTCAGCCACCAGACGCCCGGCCGTGGCATTGGCATCGGCGTGAATGGAGTCGGCATCGGTTTGCGCGCGTCGTGAAAGATCCTCCGCCTGCACCGTG
The DNA here is from genome assembly GCA_009781145.1 of Propionibacteriaceae bacterium. Lineage (GTDB taxonomy): Bacteria > Actinomycetota > Actinomycetes > Propionibacteriales > Propionibacteriaceae > WRGV01. Next base: position 16,619 of record WQYR01000005.1, read on the forward strand.
GCCGAATCGACGAGGCGTCGCGCCTCTGTCTCGGCTTCCGTGCGGCGCTGATCGATCTCGACCTGCGCGTTGTCCATCAGAGTTTGCACTTGCTGCAACGTCTGCTCGACCAACAGGACGACGGCCGGGGCAGCCTCACTGCTTGTGGTGACAACAATTCGGCGGGTGTCGCCTTCGCTGGGCAGAACCGACGCCGGTTGAAGAGCCACCTGGGCATTCAGATCGTTGACCTGATTCTGTAAGTACATCACCTTGGACTGCAACGTCGCGTTTTCCTGGCTGGCCTGAGCCAGTTGCTGATTGGCTTGGCTAAGTTGCTGATTCATCTGGGCCACCTGGCCAGACGACTGGTCGGACGGACGGGACGTCAACTGCACCCGCAGATCCTGATTTGCGCGGTTCAGGTCATCGATCTGTGCACGCAATGCCATGGTTTGGTTCGAATCCGAAGCCGAGGCCGAAGCCGACGCCGACAAAACCTGTTGCTTCAACTCAGCAACTTGCCCCGCGAGTTGACCATTTTGAGCCACCAGATCGTCACGTTCCCTGGACAACGACGCCAACTGAGCGCGAGTGTGTTCGTCACCCCCCGCACCAGCGGAAGCCTTCAAACGCTGGTTTTCTTCGACGATCTCGGCGTAGCTCACCTCGAGTCGGTCGATGAAGTTATCAACAGCGCTGGCACGATAGCCGTCTTCGTTTGGCTGGCGCGCCATGGGGAAGCGTACGTTCCGAACCTCATCAACGGTCAGTGTCATGGTTACTCCAAACCCGGTCTTTTTCTCAGGATACCGCAATCACCGCAGGCTATGCCTCGCAGGTAGCTCCGACATCCTCACAGGATCACGTCAACAATACGCTGCGTGACCATAAGGACGACGAACCACACTATCAAGGAAAGGTCGAGAGATGCCACACCGAGCCGAATCGGCGGCACGAAACGCCTCATCCAACGGATTGGCGGGTCTGTCACCCGGTTTACCAGATCGATCGCCGAAGCGACCGCCCCGTGCGGCCTAAATGATGGGAAGATCAGGGGAACCCAGCTCAGCAACGCACGCAGCATCAGCAGGCACAGGGCAACCCAAAACACCCAATCGATGACGATCCGAACTGTCGTCACCGCAGCTCCGCGATGACGGCGTCGATGGTCGTCTGGTCAAAAGTGGCGCCCGACGGCACGAGCAGGAAGAGGCCGTTGGCGACGCGCTGGAGCAGCCCACCGAGCGCAAACACAACTCCCGAGAAGAAGTCGACGCAACGCTTGGCCTCATCAACCGGCATCACCCGCAAATCCATGACAGTCACGACGCCGGACTGATAGCGATCAGCGATCGGTTTGATGGCTTTGTAGGCCTCAGGGACGACCACCAGGTTGGGGTTCAACAACTGCGTCTTGCTGTTGTCGCCCGAAAAGTCGGGTGCCTGCGCGCTGTGGGGTGCGGCCGGTTGGGGATCAACTGGGCGTACCGCTTTGCGCGGCATTTCGGCATGAGTCGGGACGGCGGGTTCATCGTCCTCGACCAAGCCGAGCCAGCTGATGGCCTTTTTTATCACCGGAGGCATCTGGCACCTTTCTTTGCCCGGGGTGTGAGCTTCCGAAACGACGTTACCCGCCGATGTTGGCTGAATCTAGGCGACGCGCGGCAATCGCGCTCAACTGTGACTAGCGCATGAACTCAGGGACGTCCAAGTCGTCCAGGGTGTCGCCTTGCCAGCGCGGCAGCGGCTCGGGCGCGGAGACGGGCATGTCATCGGTGGTCGAGGATGACGGAGGGACGAAACGGACCGGTGCGTGACGCAGTGGTGGCTTCGTGGACGTCGGTTGCCCACCTTCGAAACCGGCGGCGATGACGGTGACGCGAACCTCATCGCCCAGCGAGTCGTCAATGATCGCACCGAATATGATCTTGGCTTCCTCATCGGCGGACGCCTGGATCAGGTTGGCAGCTTCCTCCACCTCGGCCAGTGCCAAGTCGGAACCGCCGGCGATAGACCAGAGCACTCCGTGTGCGTCATCAATCGACGCCTCCAACAACTGGGAATTGATGGCCTGCTCGGTGGCCATCCTGGCACGGTTGTCGCCGCGGGCGATGCCGATGCCCATGAAAGCGGAACCAGCATTGCTCAGTACAGCCTTGACGTCTGCGAAATCGAGGTTGATGAGGCCCGGGGTGGTGATCAAATCGGTGATGCCCGCCACGCCCTGCAACAGCACCTGGTCGGCCTGTTTGAAGGCATCGAGCATGCTGACCTGACGATCCGTCGTCGAAAGCAGTTTGTCGTTCGGGATGACAATCAAGGTATCAACCTCGTCACTCAGCCGGTCGATGCCTGCTTCCGCCTGCCGGGCCCGAGGACGTCCTTCGAACCCAAACGGCTTCGTCACCACACCGATTGTCAGGGCACCAAGGGAGCGGGCGATCTTCGCCACCACCGGTGCGCCGCCGGTGCCCGTGCCGCCGCCCTCGCCTGCCGTTACGAACACCATGTCGGAACTGGTCAGCGTCGCTTCGATCTCCTCGGCATGGTCCTGCGCTGCCTGCTCACCAATCGCAGGGTCGGCGCCGGCACCGAGTCCGCGCGTCAACTCGCGCCCGATGTCCAGCTTGACATCGGCGTCGGACATAAGCAGGGCCTGGGCATCTGTGTTGATGGCAACGAACTCGACGCCCTTGAGGCCGGACTCGATCATGCGGTTGACCGCGTTGACACCGCCGCCACCGACACCAACGACTTTGATGATGGCCAGGTAGTTCTGCGAGGCAGCAGTCATGGCGCGACGCCTTCCGAGTTCTTATGCGTGGCGGCCTTCGGGCCGCCTTGGCGGCCTATTCCGCTATATGAAGGGTATGGGAACATTGCCACACAATCCAACCTTTTCGCGTTTAAAAACGTCAAGTCTCATCCGATGGTCGAGATCGGTGCCCCGTCTAGCGGACGGCCGGGTTCGCCGGCGCCGAAACATCGTAGACGCTGCCTGGAAATTGCAGCAGCGGCCCAATCACCTGAGCTTTGAGATCTGACTGCTCGGAACTGCCCCAGATGATCTGACGTCCGTCGTCCAGTGACAAGGTGATGGAGTCGCGTGTGCCGGCCATGATCGACTCGACGTGGGGCGTCAGGTCGGCTGACAGGGCGGTCACAACCGTCGCCACATCCGCCATGAGTTGTGTGTCGGTGGTGTTCAGCGTCACCATCGGCAGCGGCTGCGGGTCAAGGCTGGAGTGGAAGGCGGTGCCGGTGGCGTCGACCCATCGGTAGTCACCACCGGACAGCACCTGATACACCGCGACACGCTCGGTGACGTGGATGATCAGCGTGTTCGGCCAATGCCTCGAAACAGTGACCTGGGCCACCTCAGGTATGGTTTCAACCCGGCTGGCGATTGCCTTCCCGTTGACCCGGGCGAGCGGCGTCCCCGACACGATCTGGGCCGCGGCTGTCACCTGGTCGACGGCGACGAGGTCAGTACCGTCAACCCGTACCTGGTTGACCCCGAGAACCGTTGAAAATCCGATCAGCCAGACCAACCCGGCCGCGACCAGAAAGATCAAAGTGGCCAGCAAACTCCGCCGAACGCGGCGCCGGCGCGACTGTTGACGGCGAACCTGAAATGACGGTGCATCAGTCATGGCCGCCGCCTTCCAACGCGGCCAGCATTGCCGGGCCGACTTTCGTTACGTCGCCGGCTCCCAGTGTCACGATCAGATCGCCGCGCTTGAGAGCCGGGCCACCCACCAGATCGACGAGTGCCGAGACCGCTTCGGGCAGGGACGCCACGTACTTTGTGATCGCCCCGTTGGCGATGGCGGCGTCCGCCACCAGTTGACCGGTGACGCCCGGGATCGGGTCCTCGCGGGCGGCGTAGACATCGGTGACCAGCACCAGGTCGGCCAACGATAATGCCTCACCGAAGGCGTCGGCGAAATCGCGCGTCCGGGTGTACAGGTGCGGCTGGAAGCAGGCCACCAGACGCTTCTTCGGGCCGATTGCGGCGCGGGCAGCCGTCAGCGTTGCCGCGATCTCTGTGGGGTGGTGAGCATAGTCGTCCACCACCGTGATGCCGCGCGTCTGCCCCACTATCTGGAATCGTCGACCCGTCCCCCGGAAGTGCGCCAGGTTCGCAACGACACCGTCAATGTCGACATCCACGCCCAGGTCCCGCAGCGCGACGGCCGTTGCCACGGCGGCCGCGGCATCCAGCAGGTTGTGATGCCCGGGCACCTGCAGCTCAATCTGCCCAGTCCCGCCGGGCCAGGTGATTGTCGCGGTGGCGCCCAGGCCTTTCAGGCGGATGTCGCTGAGGCGGACGTCGGCGGCTTGGCTTTCGCCGAACAGCAGGACGGGGCCTTGTCTATTCTCCGCCACCGCCAGTGTCCCCGGGTCGTCGGCGCTCAACACGACACAACGCACGGACGGCCCGGATGCCAGCGTTGCAAAACCATCGGCGTAGGCCTCCGGTGTCCCCCAACGGTCCAGATGGTCCGCCTCAATGTTGGTGACAGTCACCACCTGAGGCTGGTATTGAAGGAAACTGCCGTCCGACTCGTCCGCCTCGATGACAAACACCCCGCCGGGGCGCCCGGACCGATAGGCCGCGCCGGTTTGGTTGATGACCGCACCAACGACGTAACTCGGGTCAATCCCAGCCAGGGATGTCGCCACCATCGCCGAGGTGGTCGACTTGCCGTGAGTGCCTGTGATTGCCACACCCAGATGGCCGGCCATAAGCCCCGCCAAGGCGACGCTGCGGTGCCAAACTGGCAGGCCGGCGGCCTGGGCAGCCACCAGCTCCGGGTTTGTTTCGCGTATAGCCGAGGACGCCACGACCGTGTCAACCCCGGCCAGATGGCTTGGGTCGTGGCCGATGGCCACAGGTATGCCGTCTGCCCGCAGGCCCTCGACGACATCAGATTCGGCCCAATCGCACCCGTCCACCTCAATGCCACGGGCCCTCATCAGGTGGGCGATCGGGCTCATTCCGGCGCCACCCACGGCCATCAAATGGGCGTGCCGAACGGTGGCCAGGTCAGGAACCGGTATCGGCTGGACGAGATTGGTCATGGCCGCTGCCCCAATGACAGGACGATCTTCGCCACGGCTTCCGCCGCGCCAGGCTGCATAACCGACTGGGCGGCCGCGGACATCCTCGCCAGGTTGTCGGCGTCCAGCAGCCGGGTGACGGCCGACAGCAAGGCATCAGGCGTCAAATCGGCGTCCATGATGACCTGGGCCGCCCCGGCGCGCACCAGAGGCTCGGCGTTGCGGACCTGCTCGCCGTTGCCGTGGGGAAAGGGAACGAAAATGCAAGGCAAACCGACGATGGCGGTCTCGGCTACTGTGGCGGCACCGGCACGCGCCAGCATGAGGTCGGCGGCCGCATACGCCTGGGCCATGTCGTCGACGTAGGCCAGCGGCACATACCGAGCGCCCTGGGAGCCTTCAACCACCGCCGACCCCGCCGGGAAGTTGGCCGACCCCCACACATGCAGAACGCTGATACCGGCCGCCAACAAGTCGTCGCGCACCGAGACCACGGCGTTGTTGATGCTTCGAGCACCCTGAGACCCGCCGCTGACAAGCAGCACCGGCCCGCCAGGTTGCAACCCGAACGCGGCCCGGGCGTCGGGCTGGGCTGCCGCCCGTCCGCCCCCTGACAGCGCTGCGACACCCGCGCGTACCGGCAGCCCCACACACTGGGCCTTGGGAAGCGGCGTCCCCGGAAACGACACCAACACGGCCGCGGCACGTGGCGCCATGACCTTGTTGGCCAAGCCGGGCAGGGCGTTCTGCTCATGCATGACGATGGGTAAGTGGCGACGCCAGGCTGCCAGATAGACGGGCAGCGACACATAGCCGCCGAAACCGACAACCACCTCGGCGCCGGCCTCGTCCAGGACCGAACCTGCCTGGCGCATCGACGACACCATCCGGAACGGCAACTTCACCAGGTCAAGCGTCAGACGACGCGGCAGGGGGTCAGCGGAAATCAGTTTCAGTTCCAGGCCGGCCGCCGGTATCACCGACGTCTCAAGACCCTTGGCCGTGCCGACGCAGGTCAATCTCACGTCCCCCATGCTGGTCAAGGCCTGCGCCGTAGCGACCAGCGGCGACAAATGCCCGGTGGTTCCTCCCCCGGCCAGCACGATGCTGCGGCTCATCGTGGCGCCCGCCGGGCGACGACGACCTCAGTTGTGCGATGGGTGCCCTTGCGCGCACGACGGTCAGCCATCTCGCGAACGGCCGAAGGCTCATGCAGGGCTGCCGCCAGCAGTATTCCAATGCCGAACAGCGAGGACATAGCCGCCGAGCCACCATAGGAGACGAAGGGGAAAGGCACACCCATGACGGGGAACATGCCGAAGGCGACCAGCGTGTTCAGACCGGCCTGCACGAAGATCCAGGTGGCCACACCGCCGGCGGCAATCCGCCAGAACAGGCTGTCGCTGCGTTGAGCGATGCGTAGCCCGGTGGCGACGATCGTCACCATCAGCGCGAGCACGACCAGAATGCCAAACAGTCCAAGTTCTTCACCCAACACCGCCAAGATGTAGTCAGTGTGCGCCCCGTTGTACAGGCCACCCCACTTCTGGCGCGAGGCACCCGGGCCAACGCCCCACCAACCACCGGTTGCCAGCGCATAAATGGCGTTCTGGGGCTGATCGGACGCCGGGGGTGCCAGATGCAGGAAGGGCAGCATGGTGCCCAGGAAGCTCAACACCTTCCCCTGGCGCACCGGATCGAAAGCCACCATCAGACTGGCACCGACAAGGCCAACCACCGCGGCGCCGCCAAGCAGCTTGCCGGGCGCGCCAACCAGCCAGAGCTGGGCGATGACGATGATACCTACGATGACGGCCGTCCCCATGTCTTTTTCCGCCACCACCAGGAGGAGAACAAGCCCGGCAACCGGCAGGTACGGCACAAGCAACGCCTTGATGCTGCCCAGGTTGTTCATCCGCGCAGGTTGGGTGAAAAGCGCCGCCGACCACAGCACCAACGCCACCTTGGCGAACTCCGACGGCTGGAACTGCACCGGACCAATGCTGAGCCAGGCCTGATTCCCCCCGGCAGACAAGCCGAACCCGCCTGGTGCCACAACAACCGCCAACAACAAAATGGCCAAGGCAATGCCCAACCAGGACACGATCACCAGCGCCCGCCGCGACAACCGCGACAACACCAGCGCACCCACCGCGCCGGCGGCAATCATGATGGCTTGGTGCAGCCCGTAATAGTAGGGACTCCGGCCCTGCACCATCGCCAGCACCGAGGACGCCGAAATCATCTCGTACAAGCCGATGCCGGACAACAAGACGACGGCCATGATCACCAGGTAATAGTCGGCCAGCGGCTGACGCAGCGCGGCCCGGATGCTGGATCGCAGCCCGACGGCGGTGTCGCCGAACATCGGACGGTCTATCTGGTTGACGCTCATCGGCTGGCTCCTTTCGCGCCCACTGCTGCGGCAAAATCGTCCCCTCGCACGTCGTACCCCGCCCAGATGTCGCGGCTGGCCGCTGCGGGCGCCAGCAGGACGGTGTCGCCAGGGCGGGCCAGGCGACGAGCCTGCGCCACCGCCTCATCCATCACCTGACGAGTCGTGCCGTCAAGCTCGACGACGGGAACGCCGGGGGCAAGACGACGCAAAGAGTCGGCGATATCGGCACGGTCGACACCGATCAGCACGGCACCTTGAAGACGGTCTTTATGGGCGGAAACCAGGTCGTCAAAGTGAACACCTTTGGTCTGCCCACCGGCCACCCAGACGACCTTGTCGAATGCCCTTAACGAGGCGTCGGCGGCGTGTGGATTGGTGGCCTTTGAGTCGTCCACCCAGGTGATGCCGTCCTGCACAGCCACCGTCTCGATGCGGTGCGCCGACTGACCGAGCGACCTCAACCCGTCGGCCACCGAGTTGGCCTTGACGCCGAAACTGCGCGCCAACGCCGCTGCGGCGACGGCGTCGCTGAGGACGTGCGGGGCCGCCGGCGTTATGTCGGAAACCTCAGCCAGCGGCAGGGCCGAGTCGGCCCGTCGCTCGATGAACGCCCGGTCCACGATCGCGCCGTCCACCACGCCGACCATGCCGATGGACGGTATGCCCAGCGTGAAACCGATAGCCCGGGCGCCTTCGGTCACGTCGGCGTCCTCGACCATCCGACGAGTGACGGGTTCGGCGACGTTGTAGACGCACGACGTGGTGACGCGCTCGAAGATGCGTGCCTTGTCGGCTGCATAGGCGGCCATCGGGTCGGCGGCATAGGCATACCATTCGAGGTGATCCTCGTGGACGTTCAGCACCGCCGCCGAGTGCAAGGCCAGGCTATGTGACCAATGCAGTTCGAAGCTCGACAACTCGACCGCCAAGACGTCATAGCCGGCGGGGTCGTTGAGCGCCTCAATGATCGGGCGGCCGATGTTGCCAACGGCGGCGGAGTTGTGCCCGTCCGCCCGCAGAATGGCGTCCAGCATGGTGGTCGTGGTCGTCTTGCCGTTCGTGCCGGTGATTCCCAACCAGGGCACCACACGATCAGGGTGCATCAGGTGCCAAGCCATCTCGACGTCACCCCAGATGGGCACACCCGCGCTACCGGCCGCCAAAAACAGCGGCGCGTCGGGGTGCCACCCGGGTGAGGCGATAACCAGGTCCGCTTCGCGAAGCGACGGCGGGGTGCCCAGCTCGACGACCGCCCCCAGGCGCTCCAACAGGTTTGCCCGATCGGTCACCGCATCGCCCGTCGACTGGTCGACGACGCGAACCTGCGCGCCCATTTCGAGCATCGCGTCGGCGGCGGCGAAACCGGCGGCACCCAGGCCGGCCACCACCACCCGGCATTGCTGCCAGGGGCTGTAGCGGTCAGCGGTGCTTAGCCAATCGATCACAGCGACATCACCCACTCGGCATAGAACAACCCGAACCCAAGACAGATGGCGATGCCGCAAAGAATCCAGAAGCGAACCACCACGGTCTGCTCTTCCCAGCCGATCAGTTCGAAGTGGTGGTGAAGCGGGGCCATCTTGAACACTCGCTTGCCGCGCGTCGCCTTGAACCAGCCAACCTGGATGACGACGCTGGCCGTTTCGATGACGAAAAGCGCGCCCAAAATGAGCAACAGCAACTCGGTGCGCGAGCAGACAGCAATGGCGCCCATCGACGCCCCCAACGCCAACGAGCCGGTGTCACCGAGGTAGATGCGCGCTGGTTTGGCATTCCACCAAAGGAACCCGAAACAGGCGGCGGCCAAAGCTATTGCCATCAGCGACAGGTCAAAGGGGTCGCGTGCCTCGTAGCACAGCGGGCCGACCGTCGACGATGTGGCGCACCACTGGTTGCGCTGCCAGATGTTGATCAAACCGTAGGCGCCGAAAACCATTGCCGACGAGCCGGTGGCCAAGCCGTCCAACCCGTCAGTCAGGTTGACCGCGTTCGAGAAACCGGTGATCAAGAACGTCATCCAAACGATCGCGATAACCAGCGGCAGGCGAAAACCCGGCAGGTTGATGTCACGGGTGAAGGAGATAGCCGCCGAGGCGGGGGTGACGCCCCGTCCGTCCGGGAAGCTGAGCGCCAACCAGCCGAAAGCGAGGCCGATCAGCACCTGCCCGATGAGCTTGGCGCGCGGGTGCAGCCCGAGCGAACGGCGGTTCTTGATCTTCGACCAGTCATCGATGAACCCCAGCAGGCCGGTGAACACCAAAACACCCAGCACCAGCAAACCCGACACTGTCGGGCGCTGGCCGGTCAGCAGGTGCGACAGGAAGTACGCCACCACGACAGACCCAATGATGACGATGCCGCCCATGGTTGGCGTGCCCATTTTCTTCAGGTGGGTGGTGGGGCCATCGTTGCGCACGTACTGGCCGAGATGACGCCGCTGCAGGAAACCGATGAACCCCCACGTCGCCAGCAATGTCAGGAGGAGTGCGATCAGGCCGGCACCAAGTATTGCCTTCACCTGCCCCACCTGCCCTTCAACTCTTCGACGACGGACTCCAAACCGACGCCACGCGATGCTTTCAGCAAGACGATGCTGTACGCCTTGTCCGACAGCCAATCTGCCACATCGGCACGCTCCACGACGTCAGCCTTCCCCCCGGCGCGTCGCGCACCGTCGGCCACGGCCTGGGCATACTTCCCCACAGCCAGCACGTCAATACCCAAACCGGCGGCCCGCGCACCAACAGCCTCGTGGTAGGGCGCAGCCTCCTCGCCCAGTTCCAGCATGTCGCCGAGCACGGCCACCGCGGTGTCGCCTGGCCGCGACGCCAACATGCGCCCGACCGAGGCCAGCGCCGCCTCCACCGAGTCAGGGTTGGCGTTGTAGGCGTCATTCAACACCAAACGCCCGCCCGGCAGCTCAACCGGAGCCATTCGCCACGCCGAACGGGCCACGGCCGCGCACAGGCCGGCGACAATCTGGCGCGGCGTCACGCCGGCGCACAGCGCCATCGCCGCAACCGCGCACGCATTGGCTACCTGGTGCGCACCCAGGGTCTGCAGAGTCACCGGCTCATCGAAGACGCCCATCGGGCCCCGCCCAACAAGACGGAAACTGGCCCGATCAAGCGCGTCGAGGCTGATGTCCAGGGCCCCAACCCAAAGACCGGCGTCGACCACGTCCTGGCCGCTTCCCGAGAACCACGCCACCTGGGCCTTCGTCCGGGGCGCCATGGCCGCCACCAACGGGTCGTCGGCATTGAGCACAGCCCAACCCGACTCGGGTAGCGCCTCGATGATTTCACCCTTGGCGCGGGCGATGTCGGCAACCGATCCGAACTCCCCCAAATGGGCATGTCCGACGTTGAGGACGGCGGCGATGTCGGGTGGTGCGATGGTGCACAGCCAGGCAATATGCCCAACGCCGGAGGCCCCCATCTCAGCCACCAGGAACCGGGTCGTATCGTCGATGGCCGTGACCCTGGCCGGCAAGCCGAAGCGGCTGTTGTAAGACCCGCGCGGCGACACGGTCGGCCCGACCGGCTCCAGGCATTGGGCCAGCAGATCCTTGGTGCTGGTCTTGCCGGACGAGCCGGTGACCGCCAACGTCGTCAGGCCTCGGGCCTGGGCGGCAGAGTGTATGGAGCGCGCGAGGTCGCTGAGCGCGTCCACCGTGTCGGTGACGAGAATCTGCGCGCAGGGCGCCTCCACCTGGTGGCTGACCAGCGCCGCGGCGGCACCGTCGGCGGCGGCCGACGCGACGAAATCATGACCGTCCACCCTCGCGCCAGGAATGGCGACGAACAAACACCCTGGCGTGACAAGATGCGAGTCGAGCGCCACCGCCGGGCCAACCATGACATCGTCGCCGACCAATCGCCCAGAGGCGACGGCGGCGATCTGCGAGGCCAGGCGTGGTTTCATAGTCGCTCCCCCTACGGCTGATAATTGATCGGATCGTCATATGGCGGGTTGCCGGTAGGCGCGATTCCGTAATGGGGCAGGGCCAGCGTCATCAGGTCACGGGCTGTCGGCATGGCAACGGTACCACCGAATGTGCCGCCAGCCGGATTGTCAATCACCACATACACCAGAATTGTCGGGTCGTTGACCGGGGCAACCCCGATGAATGACGCCGTCCAGCCCTGATACAGACCGGTCGACGGTTCGACACGCTGCGCGGTACCCGTCTTGCCGGCCCACGTGTAGCCGGGAATGGCGCGCTGCTTGGAGTAGAGCGACGAATCGGTGGCCGACTCCATCATGTTGATCACGTCGGCCGAGGTCTGGGCGCTGACCACCCGACGGGTTTCCTGCTGCGGCTGCGCCACCGGGGTGCCGTCGGCCGTTGTCACCGACTTGATGATCGTCGGCTGGATGTACACGCCACCGTTGGCGACCGCCGCCACTGCCGCCGCCTCTTGCATTGGCGTCACGCTGATCGACTGGCCGAACGCGATGCGGTCGCGCTGGTAGTCGGGCATCGACGCGTCCGGCACGATGCCGAGCGCCAGGTTGCCCTCACCGGGCAGCTGAATGCCGGTTGGCTTGCCCAGCCCGAAGGCGTTCAGGTAATCAACCGTGGCCTGCTTGCTTGACTGGCGAGCCAGCAGCGCGGCGCCGATGTTCGAAGAGTAGGCCACGACGCCGCGGGCCGTCAGATACCACGTGTCGTGCACCTCGGAGTCGGTGATGGTGTGGCCGCCAGACTCAAGGCTTGAAGGCACGACGACACGGGTGTCGGGTGTTATCAGCCCCTGATCAAGGAGCGACGACATCGTCAAGATCTTCTGAACCGAGCCGGGCTCGAAGGTCATCTCGACCGCCCGGTTGCCCAGGGTGGCGGGGTCGGCCTGCCCGAAGTTGTTGTTGTCGAAAGTCTGAGCGTCAGCCATCCCAAGGATTTCGCCAGTCTTGACGTTCATGACGATAGCAGTACCCCAATCGGCCCCGAACTGAGCCACAGCCGCGTCGATTTCCTGCTGTGCCGCCATCTGCATGGTGGCGTCTATCGTCAACTCGATGTTGTCGCCATTCACGGCTGGCACCAGCGTGTTGGCACCCAGCGGGATGATTCCGTAGGCACCGCGCTCGCTGCTCGACTGACCATCGATACCCTTGAGGGTGGAGTTCTGCGAATACTCCAAGCCCGCCAAGCCGTTTCCGTCCGTCCCGACGAAGCCGAGCAAGTTGGACGCCAGCGAACCGTCCGGGTAGACGCGAAGCGGCGTCAGCTCGGAACTGAGGCCGTACCAGCCACCCTGGTTCATGTCCGAAACGATCTTCGCCCAGGTGTAGGCCGGCACATTGGCCGCGATCGGCTCGTACTGGTTCGGCGAACCATCCGAGCGGTTCTCGTTTGTCAAATGCCAAAGGTAGTCATCGATCGAACCACCCAGATCGGTCATCAAAATCTGGGCGATGGCCTGCGGCGCCTCGCTGGCCTTGGTCTGCTGCGCGGTGGTCATCCCCGTGGTGCGGGCGATTCCGTTGGTGGCTATGCCGTAAGGGTCGGCGATGACGCGCACATACGGCAAAGTCTCGGCCAGCACCGTGCCGTTCCGATCCGTCACCGTGCCCCTGCTGGCCGGCAAAACCTGCGGCCTGGTCGTCAGGTTGGCGATCGCGGTCGTCGCGGCGCCGTTCGCGTCGATGCCTTGCACCCACAGGGCCCGCACTGCCACCAAACTTGTAAAGACGGCCACAGCGGTACCCAAGGCCTTGAGGCGACGAGTCGAACTCGCCCGAACGTTTACCCGTGCCATCTCAGTTGCCTCCAATGGCCGACAGCGGTGCCGCCTCTTGATCGCCCGAGGCGCTCGGATCGCCCGAGGCGCTCGGATCGCCCGAGGCGCTCGGATCGCCCGACGCGGTCTGGTCATCTGACGGCGACGGGGTCGGCGTCGGAACCGGATACAGCTTGATGGTGATCGGCGGCGTCGTGACGCTCGGGTCAGGTATCGACCGCGGCACGGCATTGCCGGTCAGCGGCGTCGTATCGCCGCTGATCGAACCGTCCGCCAGATTCAGAAAGGCCACTTTGGTGTCGGGGCACATACCAAGGGCCGCCGCCTGCTGGGCGAGGCTGGTGACCGAGCCAACCCTGTCGACCTCGGCCCGCAGCGCCGAAACCTCGTCACCCAAGGCCTTGGCTTGCGACTGGTCTTTGCGAAGCTCGGCCGAGCCGGACTGGATGTTGATGTTCAGCGCCAGAAGGCCGATCATGCCAACCACCATTACACCGGCCAGCCCCAGGGCGAAAGGCACATTGCCGAGGCGTTTGTTACTCTTGACGGCCGTCAGCGGCACACCGCTCATTTTGCGTCCTCCCTTACTCTGGTGATCACACGCATGCGCGCCGACGCGGCGCGCGGGTTGGCGTCCACCTCGTCTTGTGACGGGCGGATGGCCTGATCGCTGACCAGCGCGAAGCGCGGCTGCAACGATTCCGGCACAACCGGCAGGCGGCGTGGCGCCTGCGAGGTGGTGGCGGCTCGGAACGCCTGCTTGACGAGGCGATCCTCCAGTGAGTGGTACGAGATGACGGCCAAGCGACCGCCGACGCCCAGGCGGGCCAAGGCTTCCGGCAGAGCTTGCGCCAGGGCGGTCAGCTCATCGTTGGTACAGATTCGAAGGGCCTGGAAGACGCGTTTGGCCGGGTGCCCGCCGCTGCCGTACCGGACAGCCGCCGGCATGGCAGCCGTCACCACATCGGCAAGCTGACCGGTGGTTTGGATGGGACGCTGCTGGCGCGCCGCGACGATGGCCTGCGCGACCCGCAGGGCGTGCGGTTCCTCGCCGAAATCGCGGATCACCCGCGCCAGGTCGGTGTCCGGCCACGTGTTGACGATGTCGGCGGCAGTGACGGCCAACCGGTCGTCCATTCGCATGTCGAGCGGCCCGTCCTGAGTGTAGGCGAAGCCGCGTCCGGCCTCGTCTATCTGCAAGCTGGACAGCCCGAGGTCGAACAGCATGGCCTGCACGCAGTCGATCCCGAGATCGTCCAGGACGGTGCCGAGTTCGTCGAAGCGGGCGCGCACCAAGGTGACGTCGAAGGCGGCGAGCCGTTCTTGCGCCAACGCCAGCGCATCACCATCGCGGTCGATGCCGACCAGCCGCGCGCCGGGGCATGCCTCCAGCAGGGCGAAGGAGTGACCACCAAGGCCCACTGTGGCGTCAAGCAAGGTGGAACCGACGCCCAGCGCCGGATGCAAGGCGTCGACAACCTCCGCCAGCAACGCTGGCGTATGCGTGGGTCGCGCCATGACCGCCACCACCGCCTCCTTGTTCTGCCTCATGCCGCCCTTCCCGCCCAACATCGGGGAAGTGATGTTGGGAGGGGTGGCGACGTCACACCCCGATCACTTCGTTCAGTTCGGCGAAGTGAGGGGCTTGCTCCTCTTCGTATTGCGCCCACAATTCCGGATTCCACAGTTCGACATGATCGATGGCGCCCGTCACAACCAAATCCCTGTCGAGGTTGGCCCAGGACCGCAGATTGGCCGGGATGCTGACCCGTCCCTGCTTGTCGGGCGCCGAATCGCTGGCACCGGCAGCCAGCATGCGCTTGAAGTCACGAACCTGCCTGATGGTCGATGGGCCGATTGTCACCCGATCGAGCATTTCAGTGAAGGCGTCTGGGGTGTAGATGGCCAGGCATCGCTCTTGGCCGCGAACAACAACCAAACCATCGACCAGTTCATCCCGGAATTTCGGGGGTAGGAAGAAGCGGCCTTTCTCGTCGAACTTTGGCGTGTAAGTTCCCAAGAACATGGTGACCACCTCCTCCACGGGCTCTCCCAGAACCGCCTTTTGCGATCCCGTTTCATCCACCATACCCCCAAACTCACCACCATGCCACATTCAGAAAGGTCCAAATGCGATTTGCTTGCATGCTACAGACGCGACATTTCGGGTGGCACGAAACCGGCGAAGCCTAGGTCCACCAGATTCTGGCGCACTATCTGGCATTCGGCGTCCAAGGTGGCGGCATCGGCGGGCTTGGCATTGGCGAAGCTCATGCCGCCCTGATCGGCCAGCGAGAAGACATGAAGATGCAAATGCGGCACGTCGAAGCCGGCCACCATCATGACGGCCCTCGTGCCAGGGAACCCAGCCTGCTGGGCCAAACC
>WQYR01000006.1 GCA_009781145.1 Propionibacteriaceae bacterium
AGCAGTGCCGCCCCGCCCGCACCGTCAAGGTAGGCGGCCTCCAGAACGTGACGGTCGACTTGCCGCAGCCCCAGCACTGTGTTGAGCAGCATCGGAAAGAACACCATCAGAGCGCAGAGCGCCACTTTCGCGCCTAGTCCGAAGCCGAACCAAAGCGCCAGGATGGGCGCGATGGCCACGGCAGGCAGTGCCTGCGATGCGGCGATCAGCGGGGTCGTCGCCGCCCCCACCAGACGCCAGGACGCCACGGCATACCCCAGCGGCAGCGCCACGGCCACCCCAACGAGGCAGCCCAGCGCGGCCTCACCCAGCGTCACTCCGGCGTCGGCCAAGAAGCCGGCGGTCGCGATGTTGCTGCCCAGCCGGGCCAACACCCGTCCTGGTGCAGGCAAAAACACTGGGTTTACATGCCAGATGGTAACAACCAACTGCCAGATGAGGAATGCAGCAACCACCGCTAGCACCGGCGCCAACACCGGGCCCCAGGTACGCTGCGGGTACGTCGGTTCGACGCGCAACGCGTCGTCTATTCCAGACACGAGAGACCGCCTTCGATGCGCGCCTCTCATCCGGACTTTAACCGTCGGCCCCGGAGTTCCACCGGATCGGCGGCCCCAGGTAGGGCCGTTCGCGGGCTATTACCGCCGGTTCAGATTTTCACTGACCCCGGGCGCATCTGTGACTAGTTTAGCGAACTCGTCGGCCACTTCCTTGACGCGGTCCCAATCGGTGTACTCGATCACCGTCTTGGGGTCGGTTGGACCCTTCGTCATGGTCATGATCAACTGGATGGCCAGACGATCCCAGATCTTGTAGCTCGGGTAGTCCAACATGCCGGCGACGACCTCGGTGCGGGTTGGCACCCAGGTGGTCTCCTCCAAGAACTTCTTCGTGTAGGTGTGCACCGCCGGGTCGCGCTTGGCCTCGGTGCGCGCCGTCAACGAGACGGTGACGAGCAAGCTCGGGTGGGCATCAATCCAGGCCCGATGGGCGGCAAGGAACTTGGGCGCGTTCGCGTCGAAGTGCCCATAACGCACAGAAGCGACCAACGCGACGGCATCGTGGCGGTCGGGATCGGGCGCGGTGGTGGCGGAAAGTGCTTGCAGATCGGAGTCGACCCCGCACGCGGCCATCTCGTCAACGATGGCCTGAGCGATCTTGGTGGATTGGCCGAATCGGCTGGAATGGATGACGAGCACACATGGCTTATCTTTTGACATGGGTCAAGCTTAGCAAGGCTTCGATGAACGCCGGATGGTGGTTCAGGCAGTCGATACGGTTGAATTCCTTGCCACCGGCCTCGGTGAACGCCGCCCTGTTCAGTTGGCCGATTTCCTCGATGGTTTCGAGGCAGTCAGCGGCAAAACCTGGGCAGAAAACGTCCACCCGCGGGGTGGACGGGCCGAGCTCACGCATCGTGGCGATGGTCGCCGGCGTCAACCATTCCCCTGGCCCGAACTTCGACTGAAATGTAACCAGCCCTTGATCACCCGTCACACCGAGGCCAGCCAGCACCAGCTCCGCGGTGCGCCGACATTCGCCTTCGTAGGCCCGGGCGTCGGGGCAACTGACGGGCACGCCGTGAAAGCTCAGTACCAGCTTGTCGCCGCGGGCAAAGTCGGGGCGTCCCCCCTTCCAGGCGTCCTCAATGCGGGCGACACACGCCGCGATGTAGGACGGCTCGTCGCCCCAGCGGTCGGCCCAGGTGACCTCCAACGGGGCGTCCGCAGTTGACGGGTGAGCCTTCAGGTAGAGGTTGAGGTCGTCGTACAGACTTGCCGTCGTGGTGGTTGAGAACTGTGGAAACAGTGACAGCATCAACACCTGCGTCACACCGTCCGCCCGCAGAGCCGTCAAGGTGTCGTCGATGGATGGGGTGCCGTACCGCATGGCGTAACGCACCGTCCACTCTTCGCCCAGACCGGCCTGCAGGCTTTCGGCCTGAAGCTCAATATTGACGCGCTGAGGCGAGCCGTCTGGCGTCCAGATGGAGGCGTAGCGGGCCGCCGATTTCGGCGCGTAGAAGCGCAACAGAATCAGGTGAAGGAAAGGAATCCAGAAAGCGCGCGGCGCTGCAACGATTCGCCTGTCGGACAGGAACTGGCGCAGGTATGCCCGAACATCGCCGACCTCTGGAGAGTCGGGCGTGCCCAGATTGGCTAATACCACGGCGCGGTTCGGTTTCATTGAAGTCATGTTATCGTGAAAAGCCATGAAGCTAGTTGCAGCCGTCTCCGGTGGCGTCGATTCCGCCGTCACCGCGGCCCGGCTGTGCGCAGAGGGCCATGACGTCACCGCCGTGCACCTGATGCTGCGTGACGGTGCGGAGTCAGTCGCCGAAGACGCTCGTCGGGTGGCCGAATGCCTGGGCGTCCCCTTCGAGTTGTGGGACCTGCGCAAGGAATTCGATGCCCGGGTTTTGAGCGATTTCCTGGCCGAGTATGCCATCGGACGGACTCCCAACCCGTGCCTCGTTTGCAACAGGACCATCAAATTTGGCGCGATGCTAGACCGGGCGCTGGCCAGCGGTTTCGACGGCCTGGCCACCGGCCATTACGCACGCGTGACAAGGGGCGACGATGGCACCGCCACCCTATTGCGGGCCACCGCCGCAACCAAAGACCAAAGTTACGTTCTGAGCGTGCTGACGCAGGCACAGTTACGCCGAGTCTGGCTGCCGCTGGGCGGTTCCACCAAGGACGAGGTGCGCGCCGAGGCGGCCACCCGCGGCCTGCCGGTGGCGTCCAAGTCCGAGTCGATGGACTTGTGTTTCATACCCGACGGCGATACCGCTGGGTGGTTGCAGGCCCGGTTGCGCGAGCGTCCCGGCGACATCGTCGACGAGTCCGGTGAGGTTTTGGGCAACCACGACGGTACCTACCGGTTTACCATCGGCCAGCGCAAAGGCATGAACCTGAAACGCCCGGCCAGCGACGGCGAACCACGTTTCGTCATCGCCCTCGACGCCGGAAATGACCGCGTCACCGTCGGCCCGCGTGCTCATCTTGCCGCCACCAGGCTGGCCTGCGGCCCTGCAACCTGGACATCCGGCGCAGCCCCCACCGGCCCGGTTGACGCGCTGATACAGGTGCGTGCTCACGCCGCCCCACACGTGGGCACCGTCACCCCACTGGCTGACGGTACTGTCGACGTCAGGCTGCGCACCCCCATCGTCGGGGTGGCGCCGGGGCAGACGGCGGCTTTCTATGACGAATCGACGGTGCTCGGGTCGGCCACCATTGATCGGACCGTCCAAGATTGAGCGGCCGACACAGCCCTGTAACACAGGTCGCGCAGAATTGCAGTGCGAGCTAGATGAGTGAGGATGTATGAGCCAACTGATAGCGCAGCTGTATGACCGTTTGCCCCAGGCCGTGAGCACAGCACGGACACTTCTGGGACGTCCTATGACCTTCGCGGAAAAGGTGCTCTACTCGCACCTTTATGACCCGCCGACCTCCCCCATCGCTCGCGGCGAGCTGGCATCGTTCCGTCCCGACCGCGTGGCACTCCAGGACGTCACAGCCCAAATGGCCCTGCTGCAACTGATGAACGCCGGCAACCGGCCCACCGCCGTGCCGGCCACCGTCCACTGCGACCACCTGATCGAAGCTCACCTCGGCGCTGCCCAAGATTTGGCTGTGGCCCGAACCGACAACGCCGAGGTTTACGGCTTTCTGCGGGCGGTCGCCGACAAATACGGGCTGGGTTTCTGGGAGCCGGGGGCAGGCATCATGCACCAGGTCGTACTGGAGACCTACGCATTCCCCGGTGGCTTGCTGATCGGCACAGATTCGCACACCCCGAATGCCGGTGGGCTGGGCACCTGCGGCGTCGGAGTGGGCGGCTCGGACGCCGTCGACGCCATGACCGGCATGGAATGGGAACTCCGCATGCCGAAACTGATCGGCGTCGTGCTCACAGGCAGGCTAAACGCCTGGACCAGCGCAAAAGACATCATCCTGGCGCTGGCCGGCATTCTTGGAGTCAAAGGCGGCACCAACGCCATCATCGAATACATCGGGCCAGGTGCGGCCGCCTTGTCAGCTACCGGCAAGGCGACCATCTGCAACATGGGTGCCGAAGTGGGCGCCACCTCGTCCCTTTTCGGCTTCGAGACCGCCATGAGCGACTACCTCAAGGCCACCGGGCGTGAAGACATCGCCGAGCTTGCCACACGGGTCGCCGGTGACCTGACAGCCGACCCGGAGGTTTTGGCCGCCCCGCACGACTTCTTCGACACCGTCATTGAACTCGATTTGACCACCCTTGAGCCCCACGTCAATGGCCCCTTCACACCCGACCGGGCCACCCCGATCTCCCAACTCGGCGCGGTGGCTGAAACCAACGGCTGGCCACTAGACGTTGAGGCCGGGCTGATCGGATCGTGCACCAACTCGTCCTACCAGGATCTGGCGCGGGCCGCCTCAGTGGCACGCCAGGCCTTGGAACAAGGCATGAAGTTGGCCTGCCCGCTGTACATCAACCCGGGCTCGGCACGCACCGAGGCGACGGCGGAACGGGACGGACTTCTGGCGCCCCTGCGCGAACTCGGAGCCGTCATTTTGGCGGACGCCTGCGGGCCGTGCATCGGGCAGTGGCACCGCCCGAACAACCCCGATCACCCCAACACCATCGTCACCTCCTTCAACCGAAACTTCGCCAAACGCAACGACGGCAACCCGCTGACCCACGCCTTCGTTGCCTCCCCTGAAATGGTGATGGCACTCAGCCTTTCAGGCCGGCTCGACGTCAACCCCGTGCTGGGCCCGCTGACGCCCTCCACCGACATCGTGCTGCCCGGCAGTTTCGTCGATGCGACCACCGGCTACATCGAGCCCACCTTCAGCGACGTGTCGATCCAGGTCGACCCGGATTCGCCGCGGCTGGCCCTGCTTGAGCCCTTCCCGGCTTGGGACGGGCGCCCGATCGTCGACGCCGCCCTCCTGATCAAAGTGGCCGGCAAGTGCACCACAGACCACATCTCGCCGGCCGGTCCGTGGCTGGCCTATCGCGGGCACCTGGCCAAGATCAGCGACAACATGTTGAGCGGCGCGATCGACGCCTTCACCGGGCAGACCGCCAACATCGCCCAGCGCGCCCGCGAGTACCAGAATGCGGGCCGCCCGACAATCGTGGTCGCCGAAGAAAACTACGGTGAAGGCTCCAGCCGGGAGCACGCCGCCATGGAGCCGCGTTTCCTCGGTGTGGTGGCCGTCATCGCCAAGTCGTTTGCCCGCATCCACGAGACAAACCTGAAGAAGCAGGGCATGCTGGCCTGCACCTTCACCAACCCGGGCGACTACGACTTGATACGTCAAGACGACCGGCTCAGCATTCCCGATTTGGCGGAATTCGCACCGGGTCGCGGGCTCACCCTCGTGTTGGACCACGCCGACGGCACAACCGAATCCGTGCCGTTGACACACACCTACAGTCAGCAACAGATCGAATGGTTCAAGGCCGGTTCGGCCCTCAACTTGATGTCAGCGAAGGAGCAAGCATGAGCAGGATCACCTTCGACAACGGACAACTGCACGTCCCCGACACCGTCACGATCCCCGTCATCACCGGTGACGGCATCGGCGTCGACATCACTCCCGCCATGAAGGCGGTGGTCGACGCAGCGGTAGCGGCAAGTTTCGGCGACGCGAAGCGGATCGACTGGTTGGATGTGCCGGCCGGCGAAGCAGCGTTCAACGCCACTGGCGAATGGATGCCACCGGCCACCCTTCACGCCTGCCGTGAGTACCGAGTCAGCATCAAAGGTCCATTGGCCACACCCGTCGGTGACGGTCACCGCTCGCTCAACGTGGCGTTGCGTCAAGACCTCGACCTGTACGCTTGCGTGCGCCCCGTCCGCTGGTTCGAAGGTGTGACGTCGCCGGTGAAACAGCCCGAAAAGGTTGACATGGTGGTGTTCCGGGAGAACACCGAAGACGTCTACGCCGGCATCGAATGGCCGGCGGGCAGCCCCGAGGCCAGGCGCCTGTTCCGGTTCCTGTCCGACGACCTTGGCGTGCGGCAGGTTCGATTCCCCAGTTCCAGCGCCTTCGGCATCAAACCGGTGTCAAGGGACGGCAGCCGCCGTCTGGTGCGGGCTGCCTGTCAATACGCGATCGATCACGGCCGAAGGTCGGTGACCCTCGTTCACAAGGGCAACATCATGAAGTTCACCGAAGGTGGCTTCCGGCAGTGGGGTTACGAACTGGCAGCCGAAGAGTTCCCTGGCTTAGTGGTCAAGGACGTCATCACCGACGCTTTCTTGCAGGACACCCTTCTGCACCCCGAAAACTATGACGTCATCGCCACGCTAAACCTCAACGGCGACTACGCGTCCGATCAGTTGGCCGCGATGGTTGGCGGCGTCGGCATCGCCCCGGGCGCCAACATCAACTACGAGACGGGGCACGCCGTCTTCGAGGCGACCCACGGCACCGCCCCCAACCTGGCTGGGACAGGGCAAGCCAACCCATCATCGTTGCTTCTGTCGGCCGTGATGATGCTCGAATACCTGGGTTGGCAGGCATCCGCCGATGCTGTCATGGCGGCACTTGCCGCCTGTTACCGGCAGGGCGTGGCCACGGCTGACATTGCCCCTGCCGACGGCCAGGTATGCTCAACCGCTGAGTTTGCCCAAGCCATCATCACCAAGCTCAACCAATGAAGGAAAGGGCGACCATGCAACCCAACTACTTGGCCTACAAACTGGCAGACACCATAAAGCAAACGTCCAAAATCGACCTGCCGCTGTTTAGCCGGTACGGCGTCAAACGCGGTCTGCGAAATGAGGACGGCTCGGGTGTGCTGGTCGGTCTGACGCGCATCGGCGATGTCGTCGGCTATGACTATGACGACGTCGGAGCCTTGCAGCCGGCGCCTGGGCGCCTGTATTACCGGGCATACGATGTCGATGCGCTGGTGCACTCCTTCATGGCCGAGAAGCGGTTCGGCTTCGAGGAGGTGGCCTATCTTTTACTGTCAGGCACTCTGCCCGACGCCGACGAACTGGAGGCCTTCCGAGAACTGCTGGTTGACAACATGCCGCTACCCCACGGCGTCATCATGAGCATTCTGGCCACGCGGGGGTCG
This sequence comes from Propionibacteriaceae bacterium, assembly GCA_009781145.1. GTDB lineage: Bacteria > Actinomycetota > Actinomycetes > Propionibacteriales > Propionibacteriaceae > WRGV01. The sequence continues at coordinate 7,093 of WQYR01000006.1, forward strand.
AATGTCATGAACATCCTGGCCCGCACCGTACTTGAGCTGTACACCTACGACATCGACCCGGAGAACCTGTCGCGCGAGCACTCGATGGAGCAGTCGATCGGGTTGATCGCTGGTCTACCGGCTATCATCGCGTACGCCTACAACGCCCTTCACTACCACAGCAAGGGCGTGCCGCTGAACATTCGCATCCCAAAGCCCGAGTTGACCCTGTCCGAGAATTTCCTCTACATGCTGCGCGAGGACTTCACAGAGTTGGACGCCCGCGTGCTCGATATGGTGCTGATACTGCAGGCTGAGCACGGTGGTGGCAACAACTCGACGTTCACGGTGCGCGTCACCTCATCGACTCAAACCGATATCTATTCGGCGATCTCGGCTGGCATCGGCTCGCTAAAAGGCCCGCTGCATGGCGGCGCGAACAATGCCATGGCCGAAATGTTCGACCACCTCAAGACGGCCATCTCCGATTGGAGCGACGTCGATGAGATCCGCGCCTATCTGACGCGCATGCTGAACAAGGACGCGTTCGATCACTCCGGCCTGATCTACGGCGTCGGACATGCCGTCTACACAATCTCGGATCCCCGCGTGCCCCCAGTGCGCGAGCTGGCCGAACAGTTGGCCGCCGAGAAGGGACGCTCCGACGAGTTCAAGTTCTTGGACTTGGTTGGCGTCCAGGCCGTCGATTTGGTGTCCGAGATCAAGAATCACGGTCAGCCGGTGACTCTAAACATCGACTTCTACTCCGGGTTTGTCTATGACCTGATCGGTATTCCGCGCGAGCTGTACACGCCGCTGTTCGCCATGGCCCGCATCGTCGGCTGGACGGCTCACCGCAATGAGGAAATCAACTTCTCAGGACGCCGCATCATCCGCCCCGCCTACCGCGAGGTCAACGAGGAACGACCCGAATACCTGCCGCTGCAACAGCGCTGAGCGGCCACGCTAGCTGACTGCGGCTACCGCTTCGTCCAAGGCGACGTCCTGGCTGCGATCACGGCGCATGACCAATAGGGCCACCACCCACGCGGTGGCGAAAGCCCCGACCGCCACATAGCCAAGCGACGCCAGGTTGACGCCACCGATGGCCCCCACCACGCCTGTCGTCCAGCCCAGGTGGTCTCGCAGCAACGACATTGCCTCAACTGTGCCAATCATCAAAGCAAGCAGCACCGACAACCCTGTGACGGTGATGTTGAACACCAACCGCCGCCGAGCCGAGTTGGCCCCCGCCCAGGAGTAGGCATGTCCCATCATGATGCCGTCCATGGTGTCGAACAAGGCCATGCCGGACGCGAAAATCACCGGCAGAGTCAGCACTGCATACCAGGGCAGCGTCAAGGTGGCCACACCGCCGGAGATCGCGAAGAGCCCGACTTCAGTGGCCGTGTCGAAACCCAGTCCGAATAGCAACCCGACTGGGTAGATGTGCCATGGCTGGGCGATCTTGGTCAGCCGTCCACCCAGCAAGCGGGCGATCAGGCCGCGCTGATTCAGGGTTTGCTCAATGACGTCGGCACCCGCCCGTACCCGATAGGCCGCCATCAGGCCGACCAACGCAATCAAGTTGATGACGCCCAGAGCCAGCAAGAACACCGCCGAGACGCTGGTGCCAACCACACTGAACGTGGAGCGCAATACGGCCGAGTCGCCGCTCATCGTCGTGGCGATGAACCGCACGCCGGCTGCCAACGCGGCGCAGGCGACGAACACCACCGTTGAGTGGCCCAGCGAGAACCAAAAACCGACCGACAGGGGACGGCGCCCCGTGGCCGCCAGAGACCGTGTCACGTTGTCTATCGCGGCGATGTGGTCGGCGTCGAAAGCGTGCCTCATGCCTAGGACGAACACCGTCCACCCGAGGCCAACACCGAACCCTGCCTCCCGCGAAGCGCCGCCCACTGCCACCGCCACAGCCAGCCCACCCCAACCGATCACAAGCAACGCCGCAACGGCCGCCGACATCAACGCGATGTGGCGACGTTCGGCCGGCGTGGTCTTTCCAGCCTCGGCGGTTAGGGGGGTCACCTCAGAGATACTACCCAAGGTATGGCTAATCCCCCACGTCTTCTGTTACCAAGAATTTTGAACGCTCCGGGTTTGGGCGGAAGCTGACGCCGTCGCGGCGCACCCCCTCGACCCATCTGTCAACCTGCTCGCACAGGTTCTCGACCGAACCGGAGCCATCGAAAACCACATCTGCGGCGGCCAACCGCACGTCATCGTCCGTTTGGGCCTTGATGCGGGCCTTGGCGTCCTGCTTGGTCAAGCGCCGCGAATCGACCAGGCGCGCGATGCGCGTCTTTTTCGGGGCATCTACCACGATGACAACGTCAAACGCCTCCGGACCGACCGATTCGACCAGCAGCGGAATGTTGTGCACAATCATCTTGTCGCCGCGAGCCTCGGCAGCGGCGTCAAGCTCACTGCCCCTGGCGATCACCTGCGGATGGATGATCTGCTCGAGGCGATCGAGGGCCTCATCGTCGCCGAACACCACCCGTCCCAGCCCGATCCGGTCAAGTGTGCCGTCTTCCGCCAACACTTGCGGACCGAATGTCTCAACAATGGCTGCCAACCCGGGTGTTCCCGGCTCAACAACTTCGCGGGCAAGCTCGTCATAGTCGACCACTGGTATGCCCAACGCAACGAAACGGTCGCCCGCCACTGACTTGCCGGCCGCGATGCCGCCTGTCAATCCAACCCGAATCATGGTCACCTCTCAAATAGGTTAGTAACCAGACTAGCTTGTGGAACGCCGAACCACCCCACAGGTGTTCACAGGTTCGCCGAGTAAACTCAGTCCACGGTGTGATATCCACATCAGGGAGTTGGGTGGTGTAGTGCTTCATCTGGACGAGGTCCGCAAGACCTACAAGACGGGTTCGTTCACCCAGGCCGCCTTGGCCGGGGTGACGATCACGTTCCGCGACAACGAGTTCGTCGCCGTCCTTGGACCGTCCGGCTCGGGCAAAACGACACTGTTGAACATCGTCGGCGGTCTCGACCACGCCGATTCTGGCGACCTGGTTGTGGACGGGGTTTCCACCAGCCAGTACAAGGATCGGGATTGGGACGCCTACCGGAACAATCGGGTCGGTTTCGTCTTCCAAAGCTACAACCTGATACCCCATCAGACGGTGCTTGCCAACGTCGAGTTGGCACTGACGCTAAGCGGCGTCAAGGCGTCCGAGCGTCGGGAGAGGGCCATCGCGGCGCTCAGCGAAGTTGGCCTGGATGAGCACATCCACAAGCTGCCCAGCCAGTTGTCTGGTGGCCAAATGCAACGCGTCGCCATCGCCCGCGCCTTGGTCAACGACCCCGAAATCGTGCTGGCTGACGAGCCTACCGGCGCGCTGGACACCACCACCGGAACCCAGGTGATGGATCTGCTGGCCGAAATCGCCGAGGACCGCCTAGTCGTCATGGTCACCCACAACCCTGAACTGGCCGCGGAATACGCCACCCGCATCGTCTCACTGAGGGACGGCCTGGTGGTCGACGACACCGACGCCTACGACCCGGCGACGGAAGACGACGCCCGTGCGGCCAAGCCGACCCGCCGTACGTCGATGAGTTTCCTGACGGCCATCGGATTGAGCTTCACCAACCTGATGACGAAAAAGGGCCGCACCCTGATGACCAGCTTCGCCGGCTCAATCGGAATCGTCGGCATCGCCACGATCCTGGCGCTGGCAAATGGCGTCAACGTCTACATTCGCGGCGTCGAAGAGAACACCCTGTCGCTTTACCCGCTGACGATCGCCACGCAAGGCATTGATCTTGCGAGCATCATGACTGGCGGTGGTGGTGGCCCAGGCGATAGTGGGTCCGCGTCCGGTGACCAGGCCCATGAGATAGCGCAGTTGGCCCGAATGTTCAGCCACATCGGCACCAATGATCTCGGCTCGCTGAAAACGTTCCTCGACTCGCCCGAATCCGGCATCGGGCAGTACGCCACCTCCGTCGAGTATTCCTATGACGTGACGCCACAGATCTTTGCCGCGGGCACAGGCGACGTGCGTCAGGTGAACCCTAACAAGGTCTTTTCGGCCCTGGGCGTCGGCACCTCCGGGTCCGCAATGAGTTCCAGCTTCTCTTTCGGCATGACGTCCGACTCTTTTTCGGCCTTGCCGGAAAACACTGACCTTGTCAAAGGGCAGTACAACCTGGTGGCCGGGCATTGGCCCAACAACTCGAACCAGCTACTGCTGGTGCTGACGTCATCTGGCGGTGTTTACGACGGCATCTTGTACACCATGGGCCTGCTCGACCCAGCCGAACTGCAGAAGATGGTCGATGCCCTGGCCAACGGCACGCCCATAACGGTGCCGACCGACAACCAGCAGACCTACACCTACGAGCAGTTGATGGCGCCAACCTTCAAGGTGGTGCCTGCAACGGCCTTTTACCAGTACGACCCGACCTACAACCTTTGGACGGATCGCAGCTCGGACGATGGTTGGATGCGCACCGCCGTCGCCAACGGCGAGCCGCTCAACATCGTCGGCATCGTCGAACCCGACCCATCAGCCAGCGCAACAATGTTGAGCCCTGGGCTGTACTACCCCGCCAGCCTCATCAGCCACCTGATGAGCCTGGCCGCCAAGGCCGCGCCCGTGGTGCAGCAACTGGCATATCCCGACACCAACGTGTTTTCTGGCAACACCTTCGAAGAAGATAACCAAAACTCCGGGTTGCAGGGTTTCGACTTTTCGTCGATGATCAACGTCGACCCGGGCGCGATGTCGTCACTGTTCAATTTCGACCCGTCAAAGCTGAACCTGGATCTGAGCGGTCTCAATATGTCGTCCCTGTCGATGGACGCCGCCAATCTGACCATTCCGCCGCCCGACTTGATGTCACTGTTGGGCAACCTAAACATTCAGGTGTCACCGCAGGCCGTAAGCGACCTGTTGGTACAAACGCTGACCGATTTCATCAATGACACTCTCATCGTCCCGACGCCGCCTCCACCGTCCCCCACCCCGACACCAACAGATACGGCGACACCGACTGACACAACTTCGCCGACCGCCACACCAACCGGCACCGCCACACCAACTGGTACCCCGACGGGTCCAACCCTCCCAACCGGCTTTCCCACGACCTTGCCCACGAACCTGCCAACCAGTCTGCCGTCCATCCCGACGGCCTCCGATCTGGCCGACTCGTTTGCCGCCTGGTTCGCCCAACCGGATGTGCAGGCAACCTTCATGAGCCGGCTCGGGCAAGCAGTTGACATGACCTCGTTGCAACAACAACTGACTGCCGCCCTCACCACCTACATGCAGCAGGCGATGCAACAGGTTCTGACGGCCATGATGAGCTCACTTCAGACTCAGCTCAGCATTGCCATGAAAGCCACCATGTCGCAGATGTTCGGCCAGTTGAGCACTGTGATGTCCATCGACCCCAGCAAACTGAGCAACCTGTTCTCGTTCAACCTGGACGCCGACCAATTGACCACCATGATGATGTCCATGATGAGCAACAGGCAAAACTCCATGGAATCCAACCTGCGCCAGTTGGGCTACGCCGACCCTGCCGCGCCGTCCAGCATCAACATCTATCCGAAGGACTTCACCTCCAAGCAACAGGTTCTGGACATCCTTGACAGCTACAACACTCAAATGACAAATTCCGGTCACGACGAAAAGGTGATCACCTACACCGACATCGTCGGCACCCTCATGTCGTCCGTGACCGACATCGTCAACAAGATTTCGGCAGTGCTTGTGGCCTTCGTGTCCATCTCGCTGGTGGTCTCGAGCATCATGATCGGTGTCATCACTTACATTTCGGTTCTGGAGCGACGAAAAGAGATCGGCATTCTGAGGGCGATGGGCGCCAGCAAGCGAAACATCGCGAACGTCTTCAACGCGGAAACGCTGATAGTGGGCTTCGTGGCCGGGTTGATGGGTGTGCTCATAACGGTAGGCCTGACGTTAATCGCCAACCCGATCATCAACCATCTGTACAGCATCGACCGCATCGCGCGCCTTCCGCTGACATCGGCGCTGGCCCTGATTGGTGTCTCAATGGTGCTGACCGTGGTGGCCGGTCTGATACCGAGCTCGGCAGCGTCCAAGCGCGACCCCGTTGAGGCGCTGCGCAGCGAGTGACGCTCATGCCAACCGCCACCCAGATCGACCTGCCAGACCTCAGCTTGGTGCTGCTGATCGGCGCATCTTCCAGTGGGAAGTCGACTTTCGCCGCCAAACACTTTGGCCCGTTCGAGGTGATCTCGTCCGACTATTGCCGCGGACTGGTGAGCAACGACACCGAAAACCAGAGGGCGACCGACGAGGCTTTTGACCTGCTGAGAACAATAGTCGGCAAGCGTTTGGCTGCCGGTCTGTTGACGGTGGTCGACGCCACGAACGTCCACGCGAGCGCCCGTCAGCCGCTTTTGGCACTGGCGAAAGCCCATGATGTATTGCCCGTCGCCATCGTCCTCGACCTGCCCAGTGCTGTGCTGTTTCAGCGTGCCCATGACCGCCCAGACCGTCGCATCTCCAACTACTCAATCCAAACGCAGTACCGCCAGTTACGCTTCGCCGTGAAGCATCTCGAGCAAGAGGGCTTCCGACATGTTTTCGTGCTTACCAGCCCCGAGCAGGTGGAGTCCGCCGTCATCACCCGGCGGAGGCTCTACACCGACCGTCGCGAAGACCATGGCCCCTTTGACGTAATTGGCGACATACACGGCTGCTGGGACGAGTTGTCGACCCTTCTGACACTGCTTGGGTATCAGTTCCTCCATGACGACCAAGGGCGTACCGTTGACGCCGTCCATCCTGAGGGACGGCGTGTGGTCTTCCTGGGTGACCTGGTCGACCGAGGGCCCGGCGTGGTATCGGTCTTGCGGCTGGCCATGGGCATGACGGCTGCTGGGCATGCCTTGACGGTCATGGGCAATCACGAGGCGAAGCTGGTGAGAGCTTTGCAGGGACGCCAGGTGACACTCAGCCACGGTCTGGCCGAGACCATGGCCCAGTTGGCTGGTGAAGGGCCTGCCTTCACCCAACAGGTACTCGACTGGTGTTGCGACTTGCGCAGCCATTACCTGCTGGATGGCGGACGTCTGGTGGTGGCCCATGCCGGGCTGAAGCAGGCATACCAGGGGCGAGCGTCCGCTCGGGTGCGCAGTTTCGCCCTCTTCGGCGACACCACCGGCGAGTCGGACGAGTACGGCCTTCCGATCCGCTACCCCTGGGCCGAGGATTACCGAGGGCCCGCCATGGTTCTTTATGGGCACACCCCCGTGCTCCAACCCGAGTGGCTCAACAACACTTTGTGCCTAGACACTGGCTGCGTCTTCGGCGGCGCGTTGAGCGCCCTGCGCTACCGGTCCAAGGAGATCGTCAGCGTGCCAGCTCGCCGAGTCTATGCCGAACCGAAGCGGCCGCTAACCCCGCCATACCAGGGACGCGGCGATGCCCCACATAACCAGCGCGATGATGACGTCCAGCACACGCCAGGCCCGGGCCGAACGGAACAGCGGGCGCAGCCACCGGGCGCCGAAGCCGAGCAGCGGGAACCATAAGCAACTGGCCAGCATCGCGCCGCCGGCGAACCACCATTGGCCGGGCCGGTGGCTGTTAGCCAGCGACCCCAGCAGCAGGACCGTATCGACGTACACGTGCGGATTCAGCCATGTCAGTGCCAGCGTGGTCACCAGCGTCGGCCAGAGCCGTGTTGTGACGGCGTCGTCACCCTCGACACCCAGAGTCTCGCCCCGCCAGGCCCGTCGCAGCGACAGGAAACCGTAAACCACCAGGAAGGCCACACCACCCCAGCGCATGACCACAAGTGCAGGGTTGGCGATGCTGGAAATCCAGCCGAGTGCGCCAGTACCGACGCTTATGAGGATGATGTCGGACGCGGCGCACACGGCCACAATCCAGCCCACATGGGTGCCCCGCAAACCGTTGCGCAACACGAAGGCATTCTGGGCTCCGATGGCAATGATCAAGGACAAGCCCGCCCCCAACCCGGCGGCGGCTGCTGCGATCACGGCACAACACTAGCAAAGACCGCCATCTTGGTCGTATGATCAGAGAACCCCAAGATGAACAAGGCATTCGACCTGGCCAGAATGGATTCGACATGTTTGCATCTTCACTCCCCCGACGTTTGGGCATCGTTGCCGCGTCGGCCATTCTGCTCGCGGCCGGGTATGCAGCAAGCGAGACATCAGCCGCGCCAGGAGACTACACCTTGCCGGCTGATCGCAGCGCGGCCTGGAATATGGCCGGACTGGCGACCGTCGGCGGGGTGCCGTCCACCTCGTGGCCGATCTGTAACCCCACTCCTTTGATGCCCAGCGGCGCGGACGACACCACCGCCATCAATGACCTGATCGCCGGGTGCAACCCCGGCACGGTCGCGCAGCTCGGTGCGGGCACTTTCCTCGTTGGTTCGCCCACTCAGGGCACGTATCCACTCACGTACATCTCGCTGAACAAGGGCGTCGTCTTGCGCGGCGCCGGTGCAGGCAAGACCATCTTGCTCGACCCGCTCAACCCGCCGGCCACAGCGACAAGTCAGACCAGTGGAAACCCCTGGCCGATCGTCGTGGTCGGCCCCAGCATCTGGGTAAACCCCGACGGCGACAACCGGTGCAGCGGCACCCCCACGCCATACCAGTCCAATTTCATGCAACTTCTGTCCACGGACGGCGTTCAAGGCAGTAACTCGGTCAGCGTGGCGGACGGCAGCATTTTTCACACGGGGATGTTTGTGTTGCTTGATCAGACCAGTGGGGCGAGTTGGCAGCCTGACGTCATCACTCCCGGCGAGCAGGTGTGGGCGTCGCCCGATTACACGGTGACCTACCAGGTGCACAATCCCGCCATCTGGAACGATGATCCGATGGCCGCGGCCAACCCGTCCCAAAGCAACAACTGGGCAGGCATCGGCGACGGCGCAGACGCGGCCTGCTGGTTCAGCCGCCAGGACCGGCCGCAGAACGAGATCAAAGAAATCGCGAGCGTCAGCGGCAACACGGTCACTTTCACTTCGCCCCTGACGATGGGCTACAAGACCAGCCAGCATGCCGAGTTGACCACGTACACGGGTGGGAACGCGCAGGTCGTCAATGCTGGCGTGGAAGACCTAAGTGCTGTCGGCGGCGGCGGTGACGGCATTTTGTTCACAAATACGGCCTATTGCTGGGCCGACAACATCGAGGTCTACGACTGGTGGGGCGACGGTGTGGGGTTCTTGGGCGCATTTCGCACAGAGTTGCGCGACTCCTACATACATGACGCGGCCTGGCCCGAGCCCGGTGGCGCCGGTTATGCGATCGCCATCGCGCAGGGCTCCTCCGAGTTGCTGATCGAGAACAACATCTCGATCCGCGCGAACAAGGTGATGGTTGCGCAATCGGCTGGTGCCGGGTCGGTGGTCGGCTACAACTACATGGATGACGGCTACATAGCCACCACCTCGAACTGGATTGAGGCGGGCATCAACGGGTCGCACATGGTGGGCCCCAGTCGCATGCTGTTCGAAGGCAATCAGAGCTTCAACATGGAGAGCGATGACACCCACGGAAACTCAACCAGCATGACCTTTTTCCGGAACTATGCGACGACGGTGCGGGCGCCCTTCACCAACATGCTGGACGGGACGGCCATCGATGACGCCAACAACCTTCCGGGCAACAACGGGCCGAAGCGAGCAGTGTCGCCTGGAGCCTACTCGTACGACATGAGCTATGTGGGCAACATACTCGGCGACCCAGCCGTGACGACGGCTGCGAACGGCTATGTGGACGAGATCACCGACTGGACCAAGGGGTCCACTGGCATCTGGATGATGGGCTGGAACCCGAGCGGAACGTACATCACCGATCCCAGAGTTGCCACAACCGCGATCCGCGACGGCAACTGGGACTCCTTATTGGGCCAGCAAACCTGGTTGACCGGCACGCCGGCACCCCTTCCCAACTCGCTGTACCTGAGCGCCAAGCCGGCATTTTTCGGTGCCGATGCATGGCCGTGGATCAATCCGGCAACGGGCCAGACGTGCACGTTGCCTGCCAAGGCCCGATATGACGCCGGCACGCCGAATGACGCGACGCCATCCACTACCGCGTCCTCATGCGCTGCGACCGTCACAAAGGTCACCGTGTCGTTTGATTCGACGGGCGGCAGTGCGGTGGCTCCAGTGTCGGTCGACGCCGGGTCGGTGGTCGTGCCCTGGCCTGCCGATCCAAGCCGCCCGGGGTTCACGTTTGCGGGGTGGAACACCGCGCGGGACGGGTCCGGCCAGGCGGTCACGCGGGCCACAGTCGTGTCGGCCAACATGACCATCTATGCTCTGTGGGCTTCCGTGCCCGCGACCCCGACAACACCTGTCGGCCCTTCGCAGTCGCCGGGGACGGCGATTCTGGTCTCCACCGGTGGCTTGGCTGGCGGGTCAGGGCCGCAACCCGGCCCGATAATCATGACGTTACTTATGGGAGTCGGTTTGGCCACATTTGGCGGCATCCGCTCCAAACATGCCGTCCGTTTTATGGAGAGAAATGTGAACACCGTGCCGGGAAAAATGGGCTAATCTGTGATGGTGCCAAGCCTTGGAGCCCGCGAAACAACCTTTGACTCGCATGAACTTACGCGAGTCCAAGAGGTAGTCAAGTTCATCACCTTCGTGGCCTGCGAGGCCAGCGCTGCCGTGGTGCAAGCCGGTGTGTTTGCCTTGCTGTTCAGCGTGGTCGGGTTCAAGGCCTGGAGCAGCAGCTACCTGCCGGCGCTCATAGCGTCCGTTTTGTGGAGCTTCACAGCCAACCGAAAGTTCACCTTCAAGTCGGTCAGCAACATTCCCGTCGCCATGATGAAAGTGACGTTCTACTACGTCCTTTTCACCCCCGCTTCGGCATGGTGGGGCGACGCCCTGGCCGCCCAGCACTGGACGATTGGACCTGTGCCGCAGTACTACATCATCTTGATCGGCACCATGGTCGTCAACTTCGTCACCGAGTTTTGCGTCTACCGGTTCTGGGTCTATCGCCGCTCGATCAACACTTCAGCTGCCGGCCAGCGCGAACAGTCGCGTTATCAAGGCCTGACCGAACCAGATCTGGCCGTTTCATAGGCAAGCGGTCTAGACTTTCCACCCATGTGGAACGATCTGCAAACTGACCAATACGAGGGCATGCTGGCCGAGACCGTCGCGATACGGGGATATGACGGCGACCGCATCAATGCCTACTTTTCGCGCCCCCTGGGTGCCGGGCCCTACCCGGGCATCATTTTGATATCACACATGCCAGGCTGGGACGAGCTGAACCGCGAGGTGGCCCGTCGCTTCACCCAGCACGGGTTCATGACACTGTGCCCCAACATCTACCAGCGGTTCGGCGAAGGCTCACCGGAGGCCGTTGCCAACAAAGCCCGCGAGGCCGGCATGGTGCCCGACGCCTCGGTGATGGGGGACGTCGAAAGCTCCCTTGACTACCTCAAGTCGATGCCGCAAAGCAACGGCAAGGTGGGCGTCATCGGCATGTGCTCGGGCGGGCGTCATGCCTTCTTGGCTGGCTGCCAGGTCAAGGGTCTGGATGCTGTTGTCGAATGCTGGGGTGGTGGCGTCGTTCAGGCCAATGTCACACCAAGCCAACCCGTTGCCCCGATCGACCTGACCGACCAACTGGGCTGCCCGATGATCGGTATCTTCGGCAACGACGATCAGCGTCCGTCACCCGCCGAGGTCGACCAGCATGAGGCGGCACTGAAAGCGGCCGGCAAGCAATACCAGTTCTATCGCTATGACGGTGCCGGCCATGCCATCTGGAACTACGCCCGCGATTCGTACCGCGCCGACGCGGCAATGGATTCGTGGAACAAGGCGCTGGCCTTCTTCGAAGCCCAACTGAACTAGCTGGTCGTGGAAGACGTCACTCATCGCCCATTCTCGGTGATGGTCAAACCGGTCGGCTCAACCTGCAACCTGCGCTGCACCTACTGCTATTACCTGGACACCCCCAGCACAACACCACGCATGAGCGATGCCGTGCTCGAGACGTTCATCTCGGGCTACATCGCCGCGGGCGGCATCAGCTTCGTCTGGCATGGCGGCGAGCCGACTCTGGCAGGTTTGGACTTCTACCGCCGTGTGGTCGAGCTGCAGCGAAAGTATCTGCCAGAAGGCCAGACGGTGTGGAACAACCTTCAGACCAACGGTGTGTTGCTGGACGACGAGTGGTGCCAGTTCCTGGCCGACAACCACTTCGACATCGGCCTCAGCATTGACGGCACGGAGTGGATCCATGACCATTTCCGTCCCGACCCGCGCGGAGAAGGATCCTATGACGCCGCTGTCGGCGCCATCAAACGTCTACAGGCCCACGGCATCCAACCCGATCTGCTGTGCACCGTCACCTCGACCGCCGCCGACCATCCGCTGGAGGTCTATCGCAACCTGCGCGCCTTCGGCACAGGCTGGGTGGAGTTCATCCCAATCATCATTCACGACGGGGACGGCTTGACACCCGAGTCCGTCACTGGCGAGGCCTACGGCCGCTTCCTTACCGAGATCTTCGACGAGTGGCTGCTGAACGATCTGGGAACCACTGCCGTCCAACTGTTCGCCGAAACGGCCAACACCCTGGGCGGTGGCGCGCCAGGCCTCTGCTGGCTGGCACCCACTTGCGGACGGGCGCTGGTGGTCGAGGCCGACGGCAGCGTCTATTCGTGTGACCATTTCGTCCGCTCACAGTTTCGCATCGGTGACGTCAGCAACCTCTCGGAGGCTGCCAACTGCCCTACTCAGCAGGTGTTTGGCCAAGCCAAGGCCAACCTGCCCGGCAAATGCCGCGACTGCCCCTGGCTGGCGCTGTGCAACGGTGGCTGCCCGAAGGATCGCTTCGGCAAACCAGGACTCAATGTGTTGTGCGACGGCTTGACCGCCTTCTTTGCTCATGCCGTGCCCGAACTGCGAGCCGTCGTCGCGATGGCCGGCAACGGAAACACATCACCCGCCATCATGGATGACCTGCGCACGGCTCGCCTCGAAAAGTGGCAAGGCATTGGCCGAAACGACCCCTGCCCATGCGGCAGCGGACGCAAAGCCAAGCATTGCTGTTGGGCGAAGCGTCCATCGTGAAGCCCGATGGCACAGTAGGCGTCGTTGACGTGGCAAGATAGAGCCCACGGATTTCGATCAGAAAAGGCCAAAACTATGGGGTACTTCGCCACACCATCTGAGCCCACCGCCGCACCAGGCCGCGTGTCGCCGTTGACGGCAGAGCGCATCACCGGTGCGCTCGACAGTCGTCAATGGAACTATGACACCGACGAGGACGGCGATGTCAACGGCAACTGGGACGGGCACCTGTTCTACTTTTTGCGCATGGGCCAAAGCCAAGAGATCTTCATGGTGCGCGGACGCTGGGAAGCCCGCGTCCCGCTTGAGGTGGGGCCGACGCTGCTGCCGGTGCTGAACACTTGGCACAAAGAAAAGCTGTTTCCAAAGGCTGTGCTCGTCGACTTCCCGGATGACGGCAACTCACGCGTATTCACGGAAGTGACCATTGACTGCGAGCACGGTGTAACTGATGAGCAGCTTATGTTGCACATTGACGCGGGCATAAACACCGCTTTGCAGCTTTTCGAGGAACTCGACAAGCAGTTCCCCGGCTTGCAGACGACGAACGATAATTGACGCCCCCATGGACGCTCCTCGCGCATTCCAGGTCGACCTCCACGGTGTGGTCGACCTGTTTGCCCATCACTTGTATTCAAGTCCGAGGGTCTACCTGCGTGAGTTGCTGCAAAACGGCGTCGACGCAATAACGGCACGTCGATTGGGCGAACCCAGCTGCCCCGCTCAGGTTCGGTTGAGCCAGATTCCGGGCGGGGGCCTGCAGGTCAGTGACACCGGCATCGGGCTGACCCGCGACCAGGCCACCGAACTCCTAGCCACCATCGGCCATTCGTCCAAACGCATGGACGATCTGGAGACGGCCCGAAGCGATTACCTTGGACAGTTCGGCATCGGCTTGCTGAGCGCCTTCATGGTGGCCGACGAAATCGAGATGCTCAGCTTGTCGGCGTCGGTCCCAGGCGCCGCACCGATTCGCTGGCGAGGGTTTGCTGACGGCACCTACACGCTGGACGACATCACCTTGGACGAGTACGCCCAGGCCACCGGCGGCGTCGAGCCCGGCTCCCTGGTGCGGCTCAGCCCACGTCGTGACGAAGAACACTGGCTGGCACCGGACACCGTGCGGGCCTTGGCAACCGACTTCGGCTCACTTTTGCCTTTGGACATCGCCATCCAGGTGCAAATGGACGACGGCGAGTCGCTTTGGCAGCGCATCACCGAACCGGACCTGCCGTGGGCCGTCAAATACTCGTCGCCGGCCGAGCGCGACGCCGCGATGGACAACTATTGCGCCCGTGTCTTGGGTTTCCGTCCGCTGGCGGCCTTCGACTTGTCGGTGCCCCTGGTCGGCTTGACTGGCGTCGCCTTTGTGCTGCCGACTGCCGCATCGCCGGCTGGCATGAACACGCACCGCGCCTACCTCAAACGCATGCTGGTCGGCACACAGGTGCCCGGCCTGCTGCCGCCTTGGGCTTTCTTCGTGCGCTGTGTGGTCAACTCGTCCGAACTGCGACCCACGGCGTCCCGTGAAGCCCTCTACGAGGACGACGTGCTGCTGGCCACCCGCGAGGCGCTGGGACGTGCGGTACACGACTGGGTGGCGGCCGTGCTGGCGGATGAGTCCCCGCTGCGCAACGCCTTCGTCCGCACCCATCACCTGGCCATCCGCTCAATGTCCCTGCACGACGACGACATGCTCGACTTGGCAGCGTCGGTGCTGCCCTACGACACAACGCTCGGCACCATGACGCTGGACCAATTTCACGATGAGCAAAGCACCGTACTTTACGCCGCCACCGTCGAGGACTACCGTCGGGTCGCCCCCGTCGCCCGCGCACAGGGGCTTGGCGTTATCAACGCTGGCTACGTGTACGACGCCGACCTGCTTGGGCGGCTAGGGGTTCGGCGCCCATCATGGTCGGTCAGGCTTCTCGAGGCCTCTGACGTCGAATCAACACTGACGCCGTTGACGCCAGAGGAAGAGCTCAAATGTCTGGACTTCCTGCTGGCGGCCGGCGAACCGGCCAGCGAGTTGGATTGTGAAGTTTGGCTGCGCCGGTTTGAGCCCGAGGCCCTGCCGGCGATGCTGATAACCGACTCGGACATCGAGCATCAGCGCTCGTTGCAGCGCACCCGCGACGAGTCGAACGGGGTGTGGGGTGGTGTCCTGGGAGATTTCGTCAAACCGAGCGCCAAACGCCGCCTTGTCTTGAACTATGACAATCAAACGGTGCAGACCCTCGCCACGGGCGGCGACGCCGAAGTGCATAAGGCGGGAATCCAGACCCTGTATGTGACGGCGCAGTTGCTCGCCGGTGAACCACTGCGCCCACGTGATGCCAGAGTGATGAATGAGGCACTTGCCATGCTGCTTCACCGCGCTGTCGGTGGGCCCCGTTGGGACGAGCAATCATGAGATCTATCGACGAAGCCAACCGCGACATCACCATCGTGCGACAGCTTCCCAACGGACATGCCAAATCGGCTGCCGCGCGGGCCGAAGTCGACCGCATTGATGCCGAAGGCCCCCTTGAGGCCAAAGCCTACGCATTGAACACCCTGGTGGAGGCCTACTACTTTTCCGATGAGGAAGAAAAGGCCTTTGTCCCCTTCACGCAAGAAGTGGCCTGGTACGACGCCCACCCCGAATGGTTTGACGAGATGGATAAGTCGAACCTTTTCTGGTCGTTCAAATGGATGGTCAGCGGGTTGCGGTACTACCCAAATGTGCCGTTGGCACAGCTTGAAGCCACACTCGCCGATATGGAAAACCGCTATGCCGTCGCCGGCTACGGCATGGATGCGCCATACCAGATGAAGTGGTGGCTGGCGCGCCACATCGGCAGCCCCGACACCCAGGCCCTGTTTGACCAATGGCAGCGCCAGGCCCGAGACGACATGTCGGACTGCGAACTGTGCTCCCCCGCCGACCGCTGTGAATACCTATTCGAGTTGGGACTTGACGACGAGGGCCTTCGGGTTCTGGAGGGTGTGTTCGCCGATTCGTCCATCCGTCAGGAATGCTTCTCCGAGCCGGCCAGTATCCTGGCCAAAGCGCAGTTCGCCTATCTTCGCCGGGGTGGCCCGGGCGACAAAGCCAGCGCCATCAGCGCTCACCACCGCTGCCGCTCATACCTGGGAGGCACGTCGTCATTTGGCATGTCGGCCCGCGACGCCAACCGCGTCCAAGAGCGGGCTCACGCCCTGTCTGAGGCCCGCGGGCTGTGCGTCGAGTTTCTGGCGCGTACCCACAACCCGCAAGCCGCCATGCGGCTGCTAGAGGACAACCGCAGCTTCCTGGTGCATGCCACACCGCCGCTGGCTCGTCTGGACTTCCTCAAGCACGTCGGCGCGGCCCTGCACGTCATGGTGGACGAGGACAATCTGGGTGACGAACCGGTGGCGCTGCAAGAACCACGGGTCGCCACGTTGGGCGAGCTGTGGGCCTGGCTTCAGCCTGAAGCCGAGGCTTTGGCGGCCCAATTCGATAACCGCAACGACACCACCAACCAGACCGACCTGCTGCACCGGGCCTGGCAGGCAACCACCTTCGCCGAACCACTTGACCTTCACATTGCCATCGCGGCGGACGCGCGATCCGATGCGCCCGTCGCCACTGACGGTGCTGGCCCTGACGCCACCGCCGAGGCGCCTGCTGAAGAGGACCCTCAGTCGTTGCTGAAGCAGGCTGACGGCGAGTTCGCTGCCGGCCGTGCCACCGGCGCCATCAACACCTACCTGCGGGCAGCCAACCTTTTCACCAGTCAGGGGCGCCTGTCGGACGGCGGCTTCGCCCTCGCCGAGGCTGGGCGGGGCGCCCTGATTCTTGACGATCTCGACACCGCCACGGAATGCCTGACGCGCGCTTCCAAGCTACTAGTAGTCAGCAATACACCGACGCAGTTCGCCGCACCAGTTCAAATCGTCTTGGCGGAAGCCCTGTTCCGCAACCGGAAAGAAGCTGAGGCTTCCGCGCTGTTGGACAACACCGCCAACACCATCGAGACGGCGATGGCCGCGAAAGCACCCGAGGGCGAGGCGCCAGACCTCACGACGCGACGCGAAAACGACCTTCGCTGGGCGCGCACCCGGGTCGACGAGATGAGGGCCGAAAACCTGTTCCGCAACGCCGAACCAGGTGCCGCCGCGCTGGCACAGCACGCGGGTGAAAGCTACGGGCAGTTGGGCATGATTGAGCAGGCGGCCGGAGCGTTTCAGTTGGCTGGCGAGGCTTGGCAGGGCATTGATGACGAACAAGCCGTCTGGTGCCTGCAGTCAGCGGTCGAGGGCTACCAGATAGCCGTTCGGCGGCCGCAGAAACAGCAAGCCGTCAATCAACTGGTGGTTCTTCTGCAAAAGCTTGGTCGCACAGACGAGGCGACCGCCGTGGCGACCGACCTTTAGACACAGTCAGGAAAGACCCTCACGCCGCGATTCGCGGGTTGCCTCTTCGGCCTGCACCCGCGACACATCGATGACGACATCGCCAGTGTTGAGATTGACCTCCACTGGGCCGCCCTTGGGACCCGGACCAAGCGCCGGCTTGACGTTGATGCGCATGCGCTCCATGTCGATGTACTCACGCCAGTGACGCAGACTCGGCTGGAACAAACTGTCGAAACCTAACGACATTTCACAACCTCCTCAATGTTCACTCTAGCCCCTAAATCTCGGTATTGACCCCCGGCGGGGCAGCCACCGGCACATGATTGTACGTTTCAAGACGCCAGTTGGCGCGCCACCGCGACACAATCGACCACGCAGCGTTGGCCATGCCGGCAAGCTGGATGGACGCCTCGTACGGCCATCCCAGGACGGTGGCAATACCCATGCGGATGGCGCCGCCATGGCTGACCACCAGCACCGTCTCACCGTCGTGCGCGTCGGCGATGTCGCGCAGGCATTGAGCCACCCTCACACCCACCTCCGTCATCGTCTCACCTGTCGGCGAGCGGCGGTAGTCGCGGCCAGCCGCCATGTCGGCGCCCGCTGCCGGGTCAAGCACCGTCACCGACGCAAGGCTTTCACCCACCCAAGTGCCCACATTTATCTCGGTCAGACGGTCGTCCAGAACTACCTGAGCGCCAGTGATGTCAACACAGGCCTGGGCTGTCTGCCGGGCGCGGATAAGCGGCGATGTATATATGGCCGCCGGGCGCATCGACACCAGTTCAGGCGCAACAGCCACAACCTGAGCCTGCCCGCGCTCATTCAACGGAATGTCGGCCCGCCCCTGGAAGATGCCCTGCTCGTTCCAGTCGGTTACGCCGTGACGCCACAGCACCAGCCGGGTGGCACTCACACCGCCACCTGTTTTGGCTCGTCCTCAAGATCCAGGTCCAGGCGTGGAGCGTCCTTCCAGATGCGCTCCAAAGCGTAAAGCTCGCGATCTTCGACCGACATGACGTGGACGACGACATCAGCCAGATCGAGCAGAATCCATTTCGCTTCCGCCTCGCCTTCGCGCCGCAAAACGCGCTCGCCCGAAAGGCCTGCCGCCTCGTCGATGACGTCCACGATGGCGCCCGCCTGACGTTCATTGCCGGCCGTGACGATCAAAAAGATGTCGGCGATCGCCAATGAACGCGATACGTCCAAGGCGACGATATCTCGGCCAAGCTTGGATGACGCCGCGCGCGCCAACACTCCCGTCAGCTCGACAGCATGCGGTGTTGCACTCACTAAGCTTCCTCCCGTAGGTCATGACAAGTTTAGCGTGCTCATGTAGCCTAGTGGGGATATGAACGTTTGGGTGCCGAAACAATACGGGGCGTGGGCCATGCTGCTCGCGCCTGTTCTGGCGGGCTCAATCATCGGCGGGTTCGGCTGGCATGAGATTCTGGTCCTGCTTTCGTGGGTGGCGGCCTACCTCAGCTACATGGCGATCCGCGGCGTTTCGGGACGGGACGGCCGGGCCCACATAGCCCCCGCGGTGGTGTTCGGGGTGGCCGCCGCAGCCGGAGCCGTGGCGTTGCTGGCCTGGCACACGGCGCTCGCGTGGTGGGCGGTGCCGCTGGGTGTGCTTTTCGGCACCAGCCTGATACTCATCGTCACCGGCCGCGAACGCAGCGCCATAAACGACGCCGCACAGATCGGGGCGTCCTGCATGATGACGGCGGCAGCCGCGACGGCGCACCTGATGGGCGCCGGGTTTGGTTGGGCAGTCTTCGCCGCTGGCGTTGCTTGGCCCAAAGCCTGGCTCGCTGCGGCTATCTTCGCCGGTTACTTTTGGGGGACGATCCCCTACGTCAAGACGATGATCCGCGAGCGCGGGAAACTTAGCTGGTACATCGCGTCCATCGCCTATCACGCCGTGATGATCGTGCTGGGGTTTTTCGTCAACCCCTGGGTGGGAGCTTTCGCCGTCTTGGCCACTGCCCGGGCCGCCTTGGTGCCCAAGCTATGGCCGCGCGCCAAGCCGAAGCGAATCGGTATCGGCGAGATGGTCGGCACCGTCATCCTCATCGTCATTGTGGTTTGCACCTTGTGACGTCAGTGCCCCAGCCACACATGCAGCTCGCTGATGTCATGCCACTCCAGCGGCTGGTCCGCCAGCAGCTTCTGTACGGATAGCAGGTCCCACGCGTCGTCAATGTCTAGATCTTTGGCGGCCCGCAACGTTTCGTCGTCACACTCGCCAGTGAAAAAGGCCCGGCAATCCCCTGCTGCCGCATTCGAAACGACGACGGCTCCGTTGGCAGCGTCGTCTGGCGAGACAAGAAGCCTGGACTCAGGAATGTCGGCCACCACAACCAACCGTTCCGCACGCCCTGCCACCAAACCGGCGACGTCCGCCATCTGTAGCGCCGCCATTTCTGCCTCCTCACCCGGTTCGACGCCGAAAGTGGCGGCCAAGTCCGCGTTGGCAGCAAACCCCGGGACGGCGTGACGCAGGCGGGCATCGTAGACCAAAGCCGACAGGTCGTCCCGACTCACCGGTACAGCAACCAACACATTCACGGGGCTATTCTCCCATTATCTTCAGGACTTATCCACAGATAGGGCCATACTCGGTGGTAATGGCATGGCAAATCAGGAAGGCTGGATGAATGTACCTGAGCTTCAACACCCTCTGGTTGCCCCCGGTGGAACGCGACACCGTCACGCCCTGCCCGGTTCCAACCCCGCGATCAACTGTCACGCCGCCAGCTGACGACGCTGGGGACGCCATGCCACGAAACCTGGTGTTGACCGTCGCGAGGGCTGTCATCGAAGCACTGTCGGGCTATCGACCGGTGACCCAACTGGCCAGATGGCTGACACCTGCGGCCCTGGACGGGTTGGCAATGGCCAGGCGTCACGGCACCTGGAAGGGTACCGCTATCACCCGCGTGTGGGCCACCCAGGTTTCGCCCCGCATCATCGAAGGCGTCGCACATGTGCGGTTGGATGATCGCAGCTTGGCCCTGCCGATACGCCTGGAATGCGAGGGCGGTCGGTGGTCATGCACACACCTGGGGGTGCTGTTGCCAGGTTCGCATATGCGAAGCTAGGGGGCTACCTACCCCACCGCATTGCGGCCGTGGCAGTTCTTGAACTTGCGCCCAGATCCGCACGGGCACAGCTCGTTGCGTCCCACACCTTTGAAGCGATCTCCGGCGGCTGCCGCAGTGGCCTTGGCGTCACCTGGGCCCGAGTAGGAAAGCGGACGCTGCGGGCGACCCGCCATCACCTCGTCAAGGGCCGTCACCTTGCGCGGCGGGGCCGCTTGGGTTTGGCTGGCGGTCGATGCGGCAGTCCGCGCTCGCGCCTTGCGCGAGTTCGCGGCCGGACGCGGCGCGGTGATGCCACCGGCCGTGGTTGTGGCCTCGGTGGGCACCTGCTGGGCCGACATTCGGGCCTGGCGCAGCATGGTGGTTTCGTCACCGTCGGCGGCCGTGTCGTCCAGGTCGCTTGGCCCATCCGACGGTCCCGACAGCATCTCGGTTTGCGGCTGGCGCACCGTCACCTGAGCGTTGAACAAGAACCCGACAACGTCCTCCTTGAAGGCCTCCTGCATGCTGTCGAACATCATGGCGCCTTCGCGCTGATACTCGACCAGCGGGTCGCGTTGGGCCATCGCACGCAGGCCAATACCTTCGCGCAGATAGTCCATCTCGTAAAGGTGCTCGCGCCACTTGCGATCCAAAACAGTCAGCCAAACCTGACGCTCGAACTCGCGCATGTTCATCTCGCCAAGCTCTTCTTCACGCTTGGCATAGACCTCGTGGGCGTCCTCGCAGAATGCGTCAATCAACTCCTTGGCGTCTTCCGCACCGGCGAAATCCTTGGGCGACAGAGTCGTCGCGTAGACGCCCTTCATCTGCGTCCAAAGCGCGTCCAGGTCCCACTCGTCCGAGAACCCGGTGGTCTGCTGGTGGACGGTGGCGGCAATAACCTCGTCAATGGTGCCCTGCAATTGCTCATTGACGTCGGCGCCTTCGAGTACTTTGCGGCGGTCTGTGTAGATGGCGTGACGCTGGCGGTTCATCACGTCGTCGTACTTCAGGACGTCCTTGCGCATCTCGAAGTGCTGCGCCTCGACCTGCTTTTGGGCGGACTCAATGGCGCGGGTAAACATCTTGTATTCCAGCGGCTGATCGTCGGGCAGGTTCATCGACACCATCGCGCGTTCGACCAAGTCGGACTTGAATAGGCGCAACAGATCGTCCTGCAGCGACAGGTAGAACCGCGACTCGCCCGGGTCGCCCTGACGTCCTGAACGGCCGCGCAACTGGTTGTCGATGCGGCGAGATTCGTGACGCTCGGAACCGACGACGTAAAGCCCGCCGGCCTTGACCACCTCGTCGTGCTCGTCCTCGACCTGGGCCTCCAGTGCCTTCAACGTGTCGGGCCATTCGGCCTCGTACTCGTCGGGGTTCTCAACCGGATCTATGCCTTTTTGACGCAGCGTCAGGTCGGCCAGGAACTCCGGGTTGCCACCCAGCATGATGTCGGTACCACGGCCGGCC